>JAKAHI010000333.1 GCA_021815065.1 bacterium
GTGGTACAGGGAGAGGACGCCCTGCATGACGGTCAGACGGTGGAAGTGCAGCAGACAGGGAATGGTGGGATGTAAATGCCGCTGTCCAAATTTGCCCTTAAAAACCCCATATCCATATTAATGCTTGCGATAGCAGTGATCGTGCTCGGCGCAACGAGTGTCAACAAGCTGCCGATAGATGTGTTCCCCAACATCACCATGCCTGTCGTCGTAATCGGCACCCTGTTCCCGGGTGCAAGCCCCGCTGACGTCGAGAAGGCAATAACGTATCCCATGGAAAAGGCTGTTTCTGCTGTCAACAATGTATCGTACATACAGTCTACATCGAAGGAAGGCTTTTCCATGGTCATGGTCTTTTTCAACTGGGGGGCCAATATAGATAAAGGCTCTGTGGACATCATAGAAAATATTCAGCGTATCATGAGCCAGCTTCCCCCGGGCATACAGCAGCCGTTTGTCGTCGAGTTTGATATATCGAACATTCCGGTCTGTATGGTTACCGTTTCCAGCGACAAATTGAATGGACTACAGTTGAACGACCTTGCAACCAACGTGATCGAGCCGCAGATAGAACACCTTCCCCATATTGCTTCAGCTACGGTGAACGGGGGGCTGATACGGCAGATCAATGTTGATCTGAACCCTGAAAAACTTATAGCAAAGAACGTGTCGTTTATGGATGTCATCAATGCAGTGTCCAATGCCAATTTCATCCTGCCCAGCGGAGACATGAAGATCGATAATCTTGACTACAACCTTTTTACGACAAACCAGTTTAAGACCATTCCGCCGATGAATAACATCGTGGTAAAAGTCTCTAACGGCGTACCTGTCCACATCGATGATGTGGGCCACGTTATCGACAGCTCCCAAAGGCAAACCAATATCGCAAGGATAAACGGCAAGCAGGGTGTCTATCTCATGGTGAACAAGACACCCGGTGCGAATACCGTTGACGTGGTTAATGAAGTAAAGGCATTGTTGCCGCACCTCCTCAATATTCCCGGGGACGTTAAATTCAATCTGACCTTCGATCAATCCATATACATCAAACAGGCAATCAGCAGTCTTATGCATGAGGCGGTTCAGGGATCCATCCTTGCTTTTATTATTATCCTCATATTCCTGCGGAGCTTTACCAGTACGCTGATCATCTCCCTTTCCATCCCGCTGTCGGTGATGGTCACCTTCATTCTGCTTTTTTTTGTTGGCCATCAGACGCTCAACACCTTCACCCTGGGAGCTTTGACTCTCAGTGTTGGAAGGCTTGTCGATGACGCTATTGTTGTGCTCGAAAATATCTACCGGCACCGTGGTATGGGCAAGAGCCCTGTCAAGGCTGCTCTCGACGGCACCGGGGAAGTTGCAATGCCTGTTCTGGCCTCGACCATAACAACGATTTCGGTTTTCTTCCCGGTCGTATTTATAACCGGTATTGCAAAATTATTGTTTGAACCGTTTGCGCTGACTATTTCTTTTGCGCTGATAGCCTCATACTTTGTTTCTCTTACCGTTATTCCGGTACTGACAAAAAAATACCTTAAGCCCGAGAAGGAATACAGCGTTCAATCAAAAAGGCTCCACGAAAGAATCTTTGCGAAGAGTAAGTCGTTTTTTGACGGCATAGACAATGCTTATCAGTCAGCCCTGCAATGGGCGTTGTCCCATAAAAAGATTGTCGTGTACGGCATAGGCGGTTTTTTCGTAGTATCCATGCTTCTGGTAAAATTTATAGGAACGGAATTCTTTCCCGAAACAGATGAGAGTCAGTTTAGTATCGTGATGCGCTCACCGATAGGAACAAGACTCAGGATCACGGACCAATACATAAAACAGATTCAGAACATGATTAAAGAGGTGATCCCTGCAAAGGACATTAAGACGATTATCTCGAACGAAGGCCTGCCGTCCGGCTTTGCATCGATATGGAGCCAGAATACAGGACCGGACACGGCACAGATCCAGGTAAACCTCGTAACGCCGGATAAAAGGAAAAGAAACGACATAGAGTTGATGAACGTTGTAAGAAAACGCATTCAAGGGGCCATACCCGGTGTGCAGACATACTTTATATCCGGCGGTATTGTTTCGCGTATCATGAATTTCGGTTCAGCAGCGCCCATAGACGTCGAACTCTACGGATACGACCTTGGAACAGCTGCAAAAGAAGCAGAGGTGGTAGCGGCGTTGATGCGAAAGACCCCGGGTGTTACGGATGTTATGATAAGCCGGAGAGAGAACTACCCCGAGCTCGACATCAATGTTGACCGTGAAAAGGCCGCACTTGCCGGGGTGAACCAGAGAACAGTGGCAAACACCGTGCTGACGTCGATGAGCTCGAGCCTGAACATATTCCCTTCCATCTTTACGGACCCTATATCGGGCAACGAGTATTATGTCGTGGTCCAGATGGACAAAAGGTTTACCAACAACATGCAGGACCTCGACAATCTGCCGCTTCCTACGTACAACGGCAAAACGATCTTCCTGAAGGATATCGCATCGATCAATAAGGGTGTCGGCCCTGTCTTGATAGAACGGAAGTACCAGCAGAGGGTAATCCACATAGATC
>JAKAHI010000334.1 GCA_021815065.1 bacterium
AGTACTGTCTGCTCTATAGGCTCTACTTTAACGCCCTTCTTTTTAAACCACTTTATCAGGGATTCAACCTCGCTACCCGTACCTTCCAATTCAACCCCTACGAGTCCGAGGTCACCGGATACCGACGCAGTTCCTATATTGATAATGACGTCGAACTTCTTGCTTGCCTCCCATATAACGGGTTTATTCAACAGTCTTTTTTGATAGGTCAGATATACTTTTTTTTTAATCTTGCCCTTTTTTGCAGGCGCACCGCCCGCAATAGCCGGGATGATCGATATCACATCTCCGTCCTTTAACGGCGTATCGAGATTGCTCTTGAATCTGACATCCTCATCGTTCAAATAAATATTTACGAACCGGCGTATAGCGCCTTTCTCATCCATAATCCTTGCACCGATGCCGTTGTAATTCTTCTCGAGGTCCTGCAAAAGTTCTTTCAGTACCTTTCCTTCCGCCGAAACCTCATCTTTACCGCCGGTGTACTTTCTCAATGGTGTTGGTATCCTGACTGTAATTGCCATATCTGCCTCCTTCATTAATCTTCAAAAGTTATTGTTTCTTCAATAAACCCGTTACCCTGCTCCGATAATCTGAATAATCCTATGGTGCCCATCTTTCCTTTTTCTATAGAAACTATGATGTAGTAATAGCTTTCCCATGCGCTCTCCAGATCCGTTGCCGACGGTCTTGCCGGATGGTCGGGATGAGAATGATAAAAACCCAAAACATCGATGCCCTGTTGTTTTGCATATTTTTCCGCATTCACGATATCCGCGGGATCAAGTACGAACCTGTCTTCCTGTCTTTCCTGTCTGATGTTCGTGCCTCTGTATATTTCCGTCGCTGCATTATCCTTGCCGAGCATCACGCCGCAACCCTCGTAAGGGTATGTCTGTTCAAGATGCTGTTTCATCTGATTGAGCATTGCGTGTCCCAGCTTCATATTACTCCCACAATCTTGTACTGAAATAATTTGACCCGCCGTCGGGAAATACGGTAACGATATGCGCATCTTTTATCTCCCGCGCAACCGTTAAACAAGCCCACAGTGCTGCTCCGGAAGACTCTCCGACCAGTATGCCCTCTTTTCGTGCGACCTCTCTGACCAGATTGTAGGCATCTTCCGTTTTCACATGGATAACGCGATCGTAAGACGTTTTGTCGAGGATACCGGGTACGATCGAACTTTCTATATGTTTGAGCCCTTCAAGCCCGTGAAACGGAGAATCCGGCTCGACACCGATTATCTCTATGGAAGGGTCGTACTCTTTCAATCTTTTCCCGGTACCTACCAGGGTACCGCCCGTACCTATACCTGCAATAAAATGCGTGATCTTCCCATCCGTCTGCTTTATGATTTCAGGGGCTGTTGTTTCATAATGAGAGAGTGGATTCGCAGGATTGTTGTACTGATCGGGCTTGAAATACTTATCACTGCTTCTTTCATACTCGAGAATACATTCCCGGTAAGCACCGTCGGAACTCTCGACAGGGTCTGTCAATACGACTTCGGCACCAAAGGCGTTCAACGTCTTTTTTCTCTCATCGCTGACATTTTTTGGCATATAGATCTTCACGCGGTAACCGAGAACGGCACCTATCATTGCAAGGGCTATGCCCGTGTTGCCGGATGTCGATTCGAGAATGACCTTCGATTTTGTAAGCTGGCCTGATTTTATGCCTTCGAGGATCATCCGCAAAGCAGGCCTGTCTTTCACTGAGCCGCCGGGGTTATATTTTTCGAGCTTTGCATAGATAGTTGAGTTTGTTTTCTTTTGATAAAAACTTCTAAGCTTGTACAGCGGTGTATTCCCCACCATCTCAAGTATGGTACCCTTTACAACATCTTCTACTTCAATGTTCGATAACTTCATAGTATTTACAATCTACTTTGTTTTTTCCTTTCCTTTTACAAGCTCATCAAACGCGGCAAGCTTTGCCGGTATAATCTTGAGCGGCTCAACCTTGTCATACAAAACTTCCTGGGTCTTCAGTCCATTCCCCGTTATAAGCAATACGATGGATTCATCCTTCGGTATCCTGCCCTGTTCTATGAGTTTCTTTGCAACTCCCACGGTAACACCCCCTGCTGTTTCAGCAAAAATACCCTCGGTCTCGGCAAGCAGCTTGATACCTTCTATAACCTCATCATCCGACACATCCTCGGACCATCCTCCTGTTTTATTGATGGCTTCAATAGCATAAAACCCGTCCGCAGGATTACCTATTGCAAGCGACTTTGCTATCGTTTTCGGAATGACCGGTTTGAAGAGCTCCTGATGTTCTTTCACTGCCATGGAAATCGGAGAGCATCCGGTAGCCTGGGCACCGTAGAGTTTAACATCGAGGTCCGGAACCAAACCGAGTTCGTGGAGCTCTTTGAATCCCTTGTAAACCTTCGTCAGAAGCGAACCGCTTGCCATCGGTACGACGATATTCTGAGGAACACGCCAGCCAAGCTGTTCCGCGACCTCAAATCCAAGCGTCTTTGAGCCCTCTGCATAATAAGGCCGTATATTGATGTTGACAAATGCCCAGCCGTATTTACCCGCT
>JAKAHI010000335.1 GCA_021815065.1 bacterium
CATCCGTGCTTTCGGCGTTCCGCAGGATCTCGTTCCCTATATTCATCAGGGGCGTCGAATAGCTCGATACATTTTTAGTCAGCATGATATGCGATGCGTAGGTAATTCCCGCCTCGTTGATACCCGTTATACCGGCCCCGGGTACTCCGAGGAAAGAGAATGCAGCATATTTCATTCCCTTGTCCGGCTTATGGAGGATTATGGAAGGATTGTGGTCCATGGCATGGTTGTCAAAAAAATCCAGGTTCCTGCCGTAGATAAAACTGCCGTCTGCCGTGGAATCTCCCCACGTTGCTGCGCTCGTACAGCCTAAATTCAAGACGGCAATGGAATTTGCAACCGTATGAGACAGTCCCCGTGCAAGAAGTATCTGCAGGACATCCGGCATGGACATAAGCCCCTTCAGAAGCTCATACGATTCGCCGCTCCCTTCCGCAAAGCCTTTCATCTCGTCGAGCAGGAAAGGCGTGTATCTTTTGCTCATGTTGGATTGAAGGATTTTGACGTATTTCTCAAACAGCTTGCCCGCTTGCTTACGGAGATACGCAGACCCTATCATGTCCTCGAGTCCAAGCCGTAATGTCCTGAGAAACAGGGCAAAGAATTTGATCAAGTTCCTCAGGTACAGCTCTTTGGCTATGACACCGTGCTGATAGCCCATATCAAAGGCACTGCCGCTTAACGTTATTAGGTTAAGCCTTCCGGCTTTCTTAATCCTCCCATCCGGGAGAGAACTGAATTCTATAGGTGTTATCACCTGTCCTGGCGTCATACGGCCTCCCTTCCTTTTGTATTATCCGTGATCTTCTGTCTTTATAAGACCCCATACATAGATTATTGCAGCAGCCCCGAATATAAAGCTTGCGAGGTTTATAATCAACTCAAATATCATGCCTACCTGACTGCTGTTGCTGGAAAATATGAAGGCATACTTGCCGTTCTCGATGTTATACAGTGAATCCATCAAGCCGAGATAGACAAACGTCCCGCCTGCTATAATACCCCACAGTATCCCCTTCGTGTCTTTTTTCAGGAGGTAATAAGCGGAAAGGAAAAATGCCAGGGTCATCCACATGTCCGCAGCAACGAATGTTTTTTCGAAGATCATATAACTCGGCTCCTTCGGAAAAGACTGGACGCTGTCCGGCACAAAGAAGAAAAATATCCAGTATGCAATCGTCAGCACCGCCACCACTATCTCAAGCACAACAAATGTTTTCGAAACATCCTTTTTTAACATATATCCTCCTTATTAAATCCCTGGCCCCCTGATCCCCCGGCCGATTGGCCCCTTTTTCCCAACGCCTCCAGCCACATATCCTTTGCCATAAAAGAACTCCTTACCAGGGGTGCTGCCCTGACCGCGTTAAAACCAAGTTCATATCCGTATTCCTCAAGCATCCTGAACACCCCGGGATGCACATAGGTCTTAACATCCTCGTTTTCAGGTAACGGCTTTAAGTACTGCCCTATGGTAAGCGCATCACAGCCCGTGTCCCGTATGTCCCGCATGAGTTCTTTCACCTGCGGTATGGTTTCACCAAGGCCGAGCATAAACCCTGATTTCGTTATTATATTCTTTCCGGACTTTTTTATGATCCCGAGTACCGAAAGGCTGGTAGCATAATCCGATAACGGACGAACCGCCTCATACAGCCCCTGCACCGTCTCCATGTTATGTCCGGCAACAGCCGGCTGCGCTTCAAGGACCGTTTGTATGGATCCTGCGTCTCCGTTAAAATCCGGTATCAGCACCTCAACCTGTATACCTGCCGCCCTGAGTACACGGACCTCCTCAGCAAACTGCCCGGCACCCCCATCCGGCAGATCATCCCTGGTAACCGATGTTATGACAACATAATCGGCTCCGAGCCACCGTACCGTGTTCAGGATTGCAGCACTTTCATGATTGCCGGTATTCCCGGGCACGCCTTTTGAGACGCCGCAAAAACCGCACTGCCGTGTGCATATTTCACCGAGTATCATAAAGGTAAGCTCCCTGTTTGCATAGCACGTCCATCTGTTGGGACACAGAGCGCTTTCACACACGGTAGGTATTCCCTTTTGCTCGAGATAATCGGCAACAGGCCTTATCTTGTTCTCGTTGTATCTCACGTTAATCCATGCGGGCTTCATCATACCGCGTCAGTGCCTTCCTTCATGATAAATTGATCCGGAATATAGTTAAATCTCCTGGAAAACTTGGAAATAAATATTTGTTTTAAATTGTCCATGGAGATCAACTGTCTGGTCTGGAGCGTCAGGTTGGTTACTCTTTCGTTCTTAACACCGCAGGTCTCTATGGCCCGGAAGAGATCGAGGTCGTTCGATATGTTGAGTGCAAAACCGTGTGTCGAGACCCGGTTGTGTATTTTCATGCCCACGAAGCCGATCTTGCTGCCGGACACCCATATCCCGGGCTCAGCGCCCTTTTCTGATTTGACATCGAATTCGGCAACCACGTCTGCCAGGGTGTCCACAATCCCCTTGAGCAGGTCAAGAGGCATGTCCGACAATCTCATGACCGGATAACCGACGAGCTGCCCGTTG
>JAKAHI010000336.1 GCA_021815065.1 bacterium
GCAATGAAATAAATGCAGCATTGAAAGAGATAAACGGCTTGAATGCCAGCCTCCAGCTCGATAAAGGTAATACAGCAAAGGTGATGTCTTATAATGATGTAAATAGTGATGGCGTAGTAGACGGCGGAGATACGTTCACCGTAGGGGCTTTATACTACACGAATTCTACCTGGGTAAATATAGTACAGGCTTTAACCGGTGCTGAGACTATCACAATACCGGCCAGGGTATCAAAAAATGTAATGCCAGATTTGGATGCATTGCTGACAGAGTTTTCCAACAATCTGACAAACGGAACCCCGGACATTGTGCCGACAGATCTTAATAACCTGTTAGGCGCAGCTGGTTTAACTGCAATGTCTTTTACGACAAACGTTATGAGCCTTGATCCGCACGCATTGTTTGCCAGTCCCCAGCCATTACGCTACTTCTTCCCGACAACGGCAAATGGCAAGTTTCAGGTAGAGGCGGAGGTTACCGCTACAACAATAGGCGTGCCATGGTATTATGAGGCAGGTGATGCAAGCCACTTTACTGATGGCACACATCCTATAGCAGCAGACGGTATTTCTGTACCGGCAAATGCAGCAGACCTATTTACCGGCAGCCTGCTTGGTATGCAATTGACGGTTCCCGCCATGATTCCGTACATATCATTCAGCGATCCAACCATGGACGGCGTACTTTCAATCGACTTAAGTCAGATGCTTGAGTTCTGTGAACCATCAGGTGCATGCCCCGCAGCATCACCTGTAGGATTTGTCCCTGCAACGAACTACAGTCTTGACAAGGTCATCGCAGGAGGTATCTACGGTTTGTTTACGGATTCGACAAGCAAGCTTCCTTATACAACAACAAACCCGATCTGGTAAAGGTTTGTATAAATAGTATGAATTCAAAAGAGGGGGCTTTGCCCCCTCTTTTTTTGTGTTTTGTCCCGTTAGAAATCTTATCCATAGTATCAAAAAAAGATGAACCAGAGTTCCTCCGATTTGTCGTGGATATATGAACGAATGTGTACTTTCTAACGGGATTTGTCTTGACATAATCTCTACAGTATATAATATTTATCTGCTTATACGTTTGATTGAGAGCCGCTAGCTCAGTCGGTAGAGCATTTGCCTTTTAAGCAAAGGGTCGCCGGTTCGATCCCGGCGCGGCTCATATTTTATGTCCCCATCGTCTAGACCGGCCAAGGACATCACCCTTTCAAGGTGGTAACACGGGTTCAAATCCCGTTGGGGACGTTTTTTTATTATGGATACGAACCTCTCATTACAGTACATAAAAGGCGTAGGTCCGCAGCGGGCAAGGTTGTTCGAAAAGAAAGGCATCACAGACCTTTCATCGCTCATGCATTTTTTCCCGATCCGCTATGAAGACCGCAGGCAGATAAGCAAAATAGGTTCCGCACGGTTCGGCGTAAAAGAGGTTGTTATCGGAGAGGTTTCCAAGGTTTCCCTGAAGAACTTCAAGGGCAGGAGCCTTTTCGAGGTTATTCTGAAAGACAATACCGGCTATCTTTCCCTTGTGTGGTTTAATTTCGAGTATGCGTACATGGTCAAGAGGTTCAGGGCAGGTGCACGTATCCTTGCCTACGGAGATATACGGGCGTATGCCGGCCGTCCGCAGATGATCCACCCGGATATCGAGGAGTTCGATCTGGAAGGCGATGACACGCTTAATTTCGGCAGGATAGTGCCGGTGTACTCTGCAATCGAGGGGATTCCCCAAAGGGTATTACGCAAAATCATGAAAAACGCACTCGATGCCTCTATAACTACAATTCATGATTATCTGCCAGATCAGTTGAAACAAAAGTGCATTCTATCCGATTTGAACGAATCCCTGTATAACCTTCATTTCCCCTCTGACGATGTCTCTTTGGATGCCCTGAATACACAGGTATCCGCGTTCCATAGAAGGATAAAATTCGATGAATTTTTCTTTTTTGAAATAGCACTGGCACTCAAAAAACAGGCAAGCCTGAAAAAGGACGGTATTGTTTTTTCCATGCCTTCCCCGGGCATAAAGTCCGCAAAAATGGATTATATAGCCGCACTCGATAAAAGCCTGCCGTTCACACTCACGGATGACCAGCGGTTTGTGATAAAAGAAATATTCCATGACCTTGCAACGGGTTATCCCATGAACAGGCTTTTACAGGGAGATGTCGGCAGCGGGAAGACCGTCGTTGCGCTGTACGCTGCTTTGCTTGCCATCAATAATGGCTATCAGGCTGCGTTTATGGCCCCTACAGAGCTGCTCGCGCAGCAGCATTATAACACTCTACGGTCACTCACTGCCGGAATGGACATAACCTTCGATCTTCTGAAGGGGGATACAAAAGAATTGGAGAGGAGACAGATACTTTCGCGGTTGTCCGACGGCTCGCTGAATCTAATCATCGGTACCCATGCACTGATACAGCCGGAGGTGAAGTTCCATAACTGCGGGCTCATCGTCATAGACGAACAGCACAGGTTTGGTGTTGTTCAGAGGATGGAACTGAAAAAGAAGGGCAATAACCCTCACATGCTCATTATGACG
>JAKAHI010000017.1 GCA_021815065.1 bacterium
GATCGTATTTGCCGAGGGTATATCAAGCCCCGATTCGACGATAGCCGTGCTGACGAGGACATTGATTTCCTTTTTTATGAATTTGGTCATGATGTTTTCGAGCTGATGTGACGGCATCTGGCCGTGTGCAACAGCCACCGAAGATGAGGGTACCAGCCGCATTATTCTGTCCGCAAATTCCTCAAGTCCTTTTATTTTCCTGCTGACGACGAACACCTGCCCCTGCCGCTGTAATTCTTTCGCTATAAGGTCGCGGATGGCAGCATCGTTATACTTCATGATATAACACTGGGTCGCTTTCCTGTCCTGTGGGGGCGTGGTTATAATGCTTATATCTTTTATGCCGGTCAGCGCCATTTTTAAGGTCCTCGGTATGGGGGTTGCGGTAATAACAAGAATATCCGCGGAAGGGTTGAACCTTTTCAGTGTTTCTTTATGATCTACTCCGAATTTATGTTCTTCATCGATAATGATAAGCCCGAGTGATTTGAACCGTATTCCCTCTTTCAGGATCGAGTGTGTGCCTATCAGAATATCGATCTTAGCGTTCGCCGCATCCTTTATTATTTGGTTCCTCTCTGCTTTCGTCCTGAAGCGGTTCAGTACGTCTACCCTGACCGGATACTTCCTGAACCTCTCGACAAAGGTACGGTAATGCTGTTCGGAAAGGATCGTGGTTGGTGCAAGGAGCGCGACCTGCTTATTGTCCATAACGGCCTTGAACGCAGCCCTCATGGCTATTTCCGTTTTGCCGTAACCGGAATCTCCGCATATAAGCCTGTCCATGGATCTCTCGCTCATCATATCGTGCAGGACGTCTTCTATCGCTTTTCTCTGATCGGATGTCTCTTCATACGGGAAATCCTCTTCGAATGATTGAAAGAGCGTGTCCGGCGGCGAAAAACCGAACCCTCCTCTTAATTCCCTGATCGCCTGGGTGTTGATGAACTCCTGAGCTATCTCATACAATTTTTCTTTTACCCGTTTGACCCGTGAACTGAACGTGCTCCCACCCAGTTTATCGAGTAACGGCACGGCATCCGAAGAAGGGATGTACTGGCTGAGCATGTTTGCCCTTTCAACCGGCATGTACAGCTTTGCATTGTCCCTGTATTCGACCTCTATGAATTCACTCCTCAGGGACTCGACATCCATGAGCTTTGTTCCGATAAGCCTTCCGATCCCGTACTCACGGTGGACGATGTAGCTGCCGAATTTGAGCTCTTCGAGATTTATGGGTTCTCCCTGATACAATTGCTTCTTTTTTTTGCCTTTTTTTACACTGAAGAGATCACTTTCCGTTATAAACGGAATGCCGTCGTACACAAACCCTTTTTCCAGGAAGCCGCTGACCAGGGTAAGCCCGTTTTTTAACCTTACCATGAATTCCGGATACGCTGCGTCCGTGCTGTTCACCGCAATCTCTGAATCCGACAGAAGTTTTGCTATATGCTCGATCCTGTCTTTATTCTTGATGATAACGGCAACCAGAGGGTATTGGGTCAAAGCGTGTTTCAAATACTCGAAGGCTGACTGCAAATTCCCCATACTGCCGGTGCTCAGGGGATCAAGGTGCTGCACAGGTACGGCCCTGTCTATATCGATACCGGCGGGTTTATCCTGATTGATGCTGTCGATGGTGATTGTCCGGTAACCGGCAAGCTTCTGTTGAATGTCTTCTGCGGACATGAACATGGTTTCGACGCCGTTTACAGCCCTGCCTTCTCCAACAGCCTGCCGGTGGTGCTTGTATATGTCCTCAGTATACTTGTCTATCGCCGCGTTAACCTCGATGGGGTTTATCATGACAATATCCGTGTCCGGTTCAAGGTAATCGAATATCGTTCCTTTCCTTTCGGATTGGAGTTCTTCCGGGGAAGTAACCTTAAGCCCGCCTTCCCGGGCCAGGAATTCGGTAACCGGCGGGATGAATACACGGTCGATTTTTTTGAAGGAACGTTGATCGATGACCATGTAATAGCGTATGGATTCCACCGTATCTGACAGCATCTCTATTCTTACCGGGTATTCCCTGTTGGGAGGAAATATATCGATGATACCGCCCCTGATGCTGAATTCTCCGATCGATGTTGCTATGTTCTGCCGCGTGTATCCAAGCCTGACAAGTTTATTGGACAGGTCTGCAATGTCGAGTTTATCCCCGGCACCTATATCGAGTTTCAGAGACTCCAGGACTGAGGGCGCGGGCAGAAGCGGCATGATCGCTTTCGCGGATGCAATGATAACATCATTCGTCCTGTCGTAAAGATGCTCGCTGATGGCGGTTATCCTGTCAGCCTGGATATCGATTACCGGGAAAATACCGTTATAAGGGATTATGGCCCATGACGGGAATATCCGCGGCAGTATCTGCCCGTTTGACAGCCATGCAAGCTCTTCAGAGAACCGTTCCGTATTCCCGCCGGAGGGGGTTATGATAAGCATAGGCCTTTCCGACCGCTTCAGATAGTCATACAGCACGACAGACCTGAAGGAGGTGTCATACATCCTGAGGTCGCACGGTTCGCCCGCAAGCAGGGTTTCTATTTCTTTATCGATTTTGAATAACGTTTCTACGGTCATGATCAGGCATATATAATATAATGTATTGAGCTCATTTTCAACCATACAGCCCCTTCCGCCTGTCCGGGAATTGGGTTGAACGGCATGCATGGCTGCAGCGGCGGGGTTAAGGTTCTGTCTTCTGCCCGATATGAAATGCCTTGGGCAGCCATTTGCTGAATGAGTCCATGTATATGTAGAAAACAGGTGTAATGTACAGGGTAAGGAACTGAGAGAATATGAGTCCCCCGACTACAGCAAGGCCCAACGGCTGACGCGAGCCGGCACCTGCACCAAGCCCTATCGCTATCGGTAAAGTGCCTATGATTGCTGCAACGGTCGTCATCATAATGGGTCTGAACCTTATAAGACATGCCTCATAAATGGAGTCCGTTGAGTTTTTTCCTTCTTTACGCTCTGCTTCGACTGCAAAGTCAACCATCATGATACCGTTCTTTTTTACAAGCCCTACGAGCATGATGATGCCCACGAACGAATAGATGTTCAGATCCACATGGAAGATCAGCAGCGTCAACAACGCCCCAAACCCTGCAAAAGGCAGTGCGGAGAGTATCGTTATGGGATGTATAAAACTTTCATACAATATACCGAGCACCATGTAGATGATAAGGATCGTCATGATCAGCAGCATGCCAAGTCCTTTCATAGAGGATTCAAATGCCTGTGCAGTACCCTGAAAGCTTGTGATGATGTTTGCGGGGATGGTCTTATGCGCAAGCCCGTCGATCTCTGAAACGGCATTGCCGAGCGATACCCCGGGCAGAAGATTGAACGATATGGTAACGGACGGAAGCTGGCCTGTGTGGTTGACCTGAAGCGGACCTACGGTTTTTTCCATACTGACGACACTGTCGAGCGGGACAAGTTTGCCCGATGAGGACCTGATGTACAACAGAGACAGCACGGACGGGTCTTCCTGGTACTGCGGCTCAAGCTCCAGGATAACTTTGTACTCGTTGTCCGGGGCATAGATGGTCGACACCTGCGTCGAGCTGTACGCATAAGAAAGCGCATCCTCTATCTGAAATGCGGTAACACCGAGCTGCGATGCCTTATTCCTTTCAATGGTAAGGTTTACCTGCGGGTTTGAAATCTCGAGATCTGACGTGACATCCATGAGTCCGGGCAATGTCTTCATCTTGGCTTCCATGATCTGTGCATTTTTATACAGTTCGCCGGTGTTCGTACCCTGCAGCGTGTACTGGTAAAGGCTCTTGGTGAATCTGCCGCTGAGCTGTATGGGCGGAGGGTTTTGAAGGAATACCCGGATGCCCGGGATTTTGATAAGTTTTGGATACAATTGCTGTATAATCTGCTCCGGAGACAGCTTCCTTTCGGATTTCGGCTTTAATCTCATGAACACTACGCCGGAGTTGCTGCTGGTAATACCCGCCCTCGCACCGCAGCTCGTCATAAAAGCATCCACGTTGGGGTTTTGTCGTATGACGTTTGCCACTTCAAGCTGGTGCTTGACCATGGATTTGAATGAAATACCCTGTGATGCCTCGGTTATTCCAAAGATCTCGCCGAGGTCTTCACTGGGCATAAACCCCTTGGGAACCTCTGCAAAGAGCAGTCCGGTAAGTATAAGGATGATAAGTGAAAATACCATAGTAGCCCTTTTATGCGTGAGAACCCAGTGAAGGCTTCCCTTATATGCGTTGAACATGGCATCAAAACCGCGCTCCGACAGTTTATACAGCTTGCCGTGTTCTTTCGGTTCTATGGATTTAATAAATCTGCTGGTAAGCATGGGAGTAAGGGTAAGAGATACAAAGCCTGAAACGAGTATAGAAACACCTATGGTAACTGCAAATTCATGGAACAGTTTGCCGATAATACCGCCCATGAAGAGTATGGGTATAAAAACGGCAGCAAGGGATAAAGTCATGGACAGGATCGTAAAGCTTATTTCTTTTGAACCGTTCAGGGCCGCCTCGTACGGGCCTTCTCCCATTTCTACGTGCCGTACGATATTTTCAAGCATGACAATAGCATCGTCAATGACAAAACCGATTGCCAGCACCAGTGCCATCATGGAAAGGTTGTCGATGGTATACCCCAGAAGGTACATGACTGCGAATGTGCCGAATATCGATAAGGGCAAAGACAGGCTCGGGATAATTGTGGCTGAAAAGTTTCTTAAAAAAACAAATATGACGAGGACCACCAGGATGAGTGCTATGATAAGAGTGGTCTTCACATCGTTAATCGATTCTTTTATAGACGTGGAACGATCGAACAACAGATGCATGGAAACCGATGCAGGCAGATCCATTCTGAACTCCGGCAGCAGCTTTTTAACGGCATCCGCAACACCAACAATATTACTCCCGGGCTGTCGTTCAACGGCAAGGACTATGGCCCTCTGAAATGTGTTCTCTTTTGTATTTACATACCATGCGGCGGTCTTGTCATTCTCCACACTATCGATTGCCCTGCCTATGTCCTTCACCCTCACAGGACTGCCGTTGTTATAGGCAACTATCAGCGGCATAAATGCACTTGCATCGGTGAGCTGTCCGTTCGCCTGTATCGTGTATGCCGAGTGCTCGCCGTCGAGTACGCCTGTGGGGAGTTCTACGTTTGATGTTTGTATTGCGTTTGCCACCTGATCGATACCCAACCCCAGCCCGGAGAGTATTGTTGGATTCACCTGTACCCTGACGGCATATTTTTGTGATCCAAAGACCAGCACCTGTGAAACACCGTTAATCATGGATATGCGCTCCGCCATCATTGTTTCCCCGTAGTAATCGAGCGTATAGAGCGGCAGGGTCTTTGAGGTGAGAGAGATATACACGATCGGCATATCTGCCGGGTTTACCTTCTGATAGGTAGGCGGGCTTGGCATACCCTGCGGCAGCTGCGGTGATGCCGCGGTTATTGCCGCCTGGACATCCTGTGCCGCTGCGTCTATGTTCTTGCTCAAATCGAACATGAGTGTTATCTGCGTCGCACCGAGCATACTGGAAGAATACATGGAGTTAAGCCCGGAAATGGTCGTAAACTGGCGCTCCAGCGGTGTTGCAACTGCAGATGCCATGGTTTCCGGGCTTGCACCGGGAAGGGTTGCCATTACCTGTATGACAGGGAAATCGACATTGGGCAGGTCGCTTACCGACAGTAATTTATACCCTATGATCCCGAACAGGAGTATTGCCAGCATGACCAGCGTGGTCATGACCGGTCTGCGGATAAACAATTCCGATATATTCATTGATTCGTGTTCCCTGAATCCAATGTATTTTTCAACTGGACCCTGGAGCCGTTAACCAACTCAAGCTGTCCGTCCGTTACAACTATCTCACCGGGAGAGACGCCCTTTTCAATGAGGCTTTCGTGATCATAGCTATAAGGTGAAACAACAGGTCTCGTTTCGGCAATATTATCCTTCCCGACGACGAAGACGTATTGACCCTCCTGTGATACCTGTATTGCCCTTGAAGGAACAACGACTGCATCCGGCATGTCTTTCAGTGTCAAGGTAACATTGACGTACTGCCCGGGCCAGAGCATGACGTCCTTGTTTTGGTACAGCGCCTTCAGCATTATGGTACCGGTTGACGTATCGATTGCGTTGTTGATAAAGGTAAGCTCGCCGTATTCGACCTTGCTGTTGTTCCCGCTGTTTTTAAAAGAAGCCCCGACCTTTAATGTACCTTTGTGCTTATACATCCTTATATCGTCGAGGTACTGTTCGGGCACTGAAAACTGCACATAAATAGGCTGGGTTTGTTGAATATTGACCAGCGTTGTACTGTTCGGCTGGTTGATACTTACGATGTTGCCGGGTTTTACGAGGAGGCTGCCTGTTCTGCCGGATACCGGGGCATTGATATAACAATAGCTCAACTGGAGTTTTGCATTGTCAACCTGTGCCTTATCGGCTCTGACCGTAGCACTCAGCGCCTGGGCCTGGGTTTTTATCTGGTCGTACTGATCCTTTGTTACATAGTCTTTGGCCACAAGTTTCGTGTACCTTTTCAGGTTCTCTGTTTCATAGTTTAACTGCGCCTCGTCCTTCAGAAGGTTTGCCTGCGCCTGTTCAAGGGCAATGGTAAACGGTCTTGGATCGATAAGCAGCATGAGCTGGCCTTTCTTTACATTCTGTCCCTCTTTAAAGTACGCCTGTAAAAGTTCTCCTCCTACGCGTGCATTGACATCGACAGATGAAATTGTCTGTACATTGCCTATGGAATGAATCTGAATAGGCATTGCTTTTTTTGTTACATAAGCAGCGGTGACAGGCACGATCTGCTGAAATCCGTTCGCTTTTTTTCCGCGGGAACAGGCAGACAGGGATACAAACAAAAGCAGTGCCGATAAGAATGCAATGATTTTCCTGTGTTTATTATTTATCATACGCAATGTACCTTTCTCCTTTAATCATGATTTGCGGCCGTCTTTCCGTTTAAAAAATCAGGTGTTAATACACCGGTATCGTGTGCGAGCTGAGCCATTGCCAGGAACCACGTTGTCCTTGCCTGAATTTCCTGTGCCCTTGCCAGCGCAAGGGTATTCTGCGCGTTTAACAGACTTATAATGTCTCCAAGCCCCTGTTTATACATACCCAGTGCAACGTCCGCCGATTGCCGGGCACTGGTGAGGAATTCTTCGCTTGTCTCCAGTGATTGCTGCGCGGTTTTAAATGAATAATAGCTGTTCCACACCTGCAGTATTACCTGCTGCTGTGTGCCTTTCAACTGCTCTTGTGCGGCCTTTGCCTGTTCCTTTGCTGCAAAAACATTGTATGCGGTTGAAAAGCCGTTGAATAAGGGGAACTCGAGCAGCACTGCACCTGAATATTGATCAAAATATGGATTGCCCGGAGGGCTGTACAGATAGGTGCGGCTCGCAGTACCGTTTAATGAAAGACTCGGCAACCCTGAGGAAAGTATAGCATGGACGCGTGCTTTTGCCCCGATAACCTGTGCCCGTGCGGCGGCAAGATCAGGTCTGGATACTTCTGCTTTTTTTATCAGGTCATCGATAGTATCATAGATTTCCTTATCCGGGACATGCTCCGGAAGGTTACCGACGGCAATATGGATATTTGCCGGAAAACCCATGGATGTTGCAAGCGCCCCATACATGATCTGAATCTGGCCGTTGATGTTTTCAAGCGCAAGCTTTGCCTGTGAATAAGCTGCTTTTGCCTGCAGTACATCCGCAATGGTTGCAAGCCCTGCATGGTATCTTTCCTGAGCCGCTTCCATGTTCACCTTCGCGTTATCGAGATTTTTTTGTTCGGCATCCAGCAAGGCCTTATCGCCGAGGTACTGGTAATAAGCCTGCTCTACCTGAAGTATCACATTCTGAATGGTGTAATTCTGGCTCAGGTCTGCAGTAAGCAGGGCATAATGCGCTTCTTTTACCTGAGCATAGCGTCCCCCAAAATTAAACAAAAGGTAGTTAATACTTGCAGAAAAACCGTATGTCGTAAGTAAAAATGAGAGCTGGGAACCGATGAGGCTCTGCTTGTAACGGTTAAAATCGGCGCTTGCAGTTACCGTAGGAAAATATAATGCCCTGCTTGCACCGAGTGTCCCGGCCGATGCGCGTGCCTGGAGCCATGCGTACCTCGTCTGGGTGCTGTTTTGCAGGGCTATGTTGATGATATCCTCAAGGCTCAGCTCGTTTAAGTTCTTGAACTGCTCCAGGACAGACGATGTTGTCATGGTTTCAGATGCGGTTGGTTTCATGATTGAATTGGGTGCTGTATAGGGGACAGCGGGAGATGAAGATGTGTTTGAACGTATGCCCGGCATAGAAGCACATCCCACAAAATAAAATAATACCATTGACACAATAGGTATCATGGCCAGATATGTCCGGGTCTTTTGAAAGGAATGTTTTTGGTTCAAATGGCCTCTATGCATTATAATATCTTATCTCCTTAACTTATTATAAACGATGCAAATATACTTTTGTTCCGTGATTATGAAAAATATGTATTATAAGTATGAAGTCAACCCGGGCTGAAGCTTTTTGAGAGAAGACAATAAAAAAAGAGCAGTATATTTGCTACACTGCTCTTTTGGTTATCCTCTTCTGATAAAGAGATCGTTTATTTTGCTATGCTGAGCACTACCCTTCTGTTCCTTGCTTCCGTTGTTTTTGTCTGCCCGAACTTTTTTGTTGTTCCCATGGGCTTTATCATAAGACGTCCCGAAGAAACTCCATACCGTTCGAGTGCCATCTTAACCCAGAGAGTTCTGTAATAGGACAATTCCTTGTTATATGCCTCAGGACCGTATGCATCGCTATAACCCTGTATAATCAGTTTCAGATGTTCATGCTCATTCATATAATCTGCAACGCGCTTTAAACCTTCCTCCGCATTCTTCGACAACACTGCTTCGTTGCTCTTAAAAATGAGGGGTACCGGAGTTACGACAATACCGTGTATAATTTTAATCTTCCGGAGTGCAGGGGTAACCGGTGCAGCAGGGACTACCATGGCAATTTCTTTTTCTGCCTTATGCTTTTTTTCGGCAGGTGCAGGAACAGCCGGTGGGGCCGATACCGTTGGTGGAGGTACATTTGATACAGAAGGGGCCTCTGGTGAAGGCGCCGGAGGCGTAACATTTATAACATTGGCTTGCATGTTTTCCTCTGAAGTTGCCTGTTCGGTAGATGTTGGTGAGGTGGGAGGTGATCCCGGTGCTGTCGTCGGACTTTCCTCCATACCCAGCGGTGCTAATGCCTCTGGTGCTGCAGAAGGGCTTGTTCCGATGCCTGCAAGGGGTGGCGCAGCCTCCAACGTAGTCGTCGGACTTTCTTCCATGCCCAGCGGTGCCAATGCCTCGGGCGCTGCAGAAGGGCTTGTTCCGATCCCGGCAAGGGGTACAGCCTCCAACGAAGTCGTCGGGCTTTCCTCCATACCCATTGGTGACAATGCCTCGGGCGCTGCAGAAGGGCTTGTTCCGATCCCGGCAAGGGGTGGTACAGCCTCTAACGAAGTCGTCGGGCTTTCCTCCATGCCCATTGGTGCTAATGCCTCTGGTGCTGTAGAGGGGGTTAACTCCAAACCTCCCTGTAATGGTGTTGTCGAAGTCATTTGCATGCCCTGTAAAGCCGGTTCAGCGGCAGTCTGTTCTTCGGTCTTGGATATAGTTATTACGATATCATTCCCGTCAGCAGAGGTAGTGTAAGAAAGCGGCTTTTCCAGTGTTATCGTTATTCTCGATGAATATCCTGTGCTCTCCCCGAGCTGTGTAACCGCTATTTTTTTTACAAATCCATTTTCCACACTCATACTGCCTGAGACGTTTGCAGCATCCGTAGATGCAAGGTCAACACTAATAGACGGAGGTGATTTTGTTTTAAAAGCTGCATACTGCGGCAGATTATTGGTTTTTACCGTTATGATCGTAGCGGTATCGGCATCATTCACCTTGATATCCAGGAGCTTTGAATTGAGCCCCGGAGGTGCAACTATACCGCTGGCGCATGAACCGAACATAAGTACAACCAGTAATAATCCGACTCTTCTAAAATTGTTTTTATTCATCAGTGCCTCCTCATTTTTTTTCTTTATAGCATAAAGCATACTGTAGTTCAATGTATTATAATTATCATATACTTTATATCTAAGTTTTTGTAGTATAACATAACATAAGAAAATATGCAAAAGAAACAAAAGAAGTGGATAATTTTATGGACAATGCTTTACCTTTGCTAAAGTAGAGGAAGGAGATCTGTATGGGATTGAAAAAGATAAAAGATAATGTATTTTGGGCCGGGGCGGTTGACTGGGACAGAAGGCTGTTTGACTCCCTCATCCCGATACCGGATGGTACAAGCTATAATGCATACCTGGTTTACGGCAAAGACAAGACAATCCTTCTGGATACGGTGGATCCGTCAATGACGCACGTACTGATGGACAATCTCAAGGATGTCAAGAATATAGATTTCATCGTCTCTCACCATGCCGAGCAGGATCATTCTGGCTCCCTGCCCGCTGTTCTGGAAA
>JAKAHI010000337.1 GCA_021815065.1 bacterium
CAGGGAGGTATCTCACAGCTTGCAGGTACGTACAAGGACCCCGAGAGCAATGCGCGGATTGGCGGCATTATCATCGGAAAGGAACTTGCACGCAGCCTGGGCGTTGTCTACGGAGATACGGTGAATATCATATCCCCGCTCGGTGTTATGACGCCCCTCGGAATGATACCGAGGATGAAAAAGTTCAAGGTGGTCGGTATTTTCTCGACCGGTATGTATGAGTATGATTCAGGCCTCGCATACCTGTCTTTATCCAATGCACAGCAGTTCCTGAACATGGGCAGCGATGTTACGGGTCTGGAGATCAAGATAAAAGACATATTCAAGGCACGCCAGGTCGCACACCTGATCCAGGAGGAACTCGGATTTCCCTACTACGCACGGAGCTGGGAAGCAACGAACCGTAACCTGTTCACCGCATTGAAGCTTGAAAAGACCGTCATGTTTATCATCCTTATTCTGATAATCATGGTCGGCGCTCTCGGTATAGTCAGCAGTCTGATTATGGTTGTCGTCGAAAAGACCAAGGACATAGCCATCCTGAAGGCACTCGGAGCCACGGACAGAAGTATTATGAAGATATTCGTCTATCAGGGACTGTTCATAGGGGTCATCGGGACAGGACTTGGACTGTTGTTCGGGTATATACTCTGTCTGTTGCTGAAACAGTACCATTTTATCAGCCTGCCGAAGGACGTTTACTATATCGACACCCTGCCGGTTACCATGCGTCCGGAGATCTTTATCATCGTTGCCATAGCAGCGATCATTGTCAGTTTTCTCGCGACCATCTATCCTTCCTATAAGGCCTCAAAACTACCTCCCGCGGAAACCCTGCGGTATGAATAAAACGCTGTGTTGTCTTTTTTCCTGGTTAATGAAAAATAAGTAGTTGCAATTTCCTCCGAATATGGTAAAAATTTAACTGGATTTTATCTGCTACAAATAATTACAGAAGGGATAATAGTTAAAAATATGACAACCGGAACTGTTGATTTAAAAGTGCGTGAGGTAATAAAGCCGCATAATGTACTCTGCCTATATCCTTACGTAAAGGAAGTACCTGTTTACGAGTTTTTCCCGCCCATCGGTCTCGAATATGTTGCAACCGCTGTCAGCGATATGGTCGAAAGCATACGTATCGTTGATTTCAGGTATGTGAAAGACCCTATGAGTTATTTTACCCCTTCTGTCGATACTGCTCTGGTGAGTGTGAACTGGAATTACACCTACGATGAAGTGTGCGCCGTGATACGGCAGATCCCTCCCCAGGTAAGGGTCATCGTGGGAGGCCGGCAGGCCACGGATTTCGTCGAGGACCTGTTTAACCGGTGTCCAAACATATCCATAATCGTAAGGGGGGAGGGTGAACTGACGCTGAGGGACCTCTTCAGCGGCAGACCCATGGAAGAGGTGAAGGGCATATCGTATCTGGACAACGGCAAAGTCATTCATAATGAATCCAGACAGTTGTTTTCTCTTCAGGAAGTCAAAAGGCCGGACCGGAGCCTCAGGACGACGCACTACCGTGCTACCATCAAAGGGATTGACCTGGGATTTGGATTCGATGCCATTATGAGTTCGCGGGGATGCCCTTACAGCTGTAAATTTTGCAGCTTCAAGCTTAACCCTCTGGGACAGCTGCGGAAATGGGAGGCGAGGAGCCCCGAATCCACGGTCGAAGAAATAGAGTCCCTCGATGCCGATTTTGTGGCGTTTGTAGACGACAACTTTACCGCGGACATGAAAAGGGTCGAGAAGATCTGCGACCTCATCATTGAGAAAGGGATAAAGAAGATGTTCCTTTGCAACGTGAGGATCGACATCGCGCGTAAACCTGCTTTGGTCGAGAAGATGAAGAAGGCGGGGTTTAAGATCCTGATGGTGGGACTGGAGTCTGCCCAGGACAAGTCCCTGGATGCGCTCCAGAAAGGCTTTAAAACGGCCAGAGTGAAAGAGGTGTTCCATGTCCTTGCAGATTCGGGCATGCTCATCAACGGGTATTTTATTATCGGGATTATCGGCGAGGTTGAAGAGGAGATGCTGGAGATCTCATCGTATGCCCGTGAAATAGGTATTGACTTCATTTCTCTGAGCAGGCTCAGGTGGGAGAAATTTTCCGCATTGGAAGATATCGTTAAAGCGAACAAGGGATATTACATAGGCAAGGACAACGGGATATATTCCGAGAAGTACGGCAGGAAGGAGCTGACGACGATCCTCAAGAGGATCGACCGTGATTTCTACACCCCCGGGCAGGTCATGCAGATCACGGGAAAGGCCTTCAAGCTGGGCATCCTGACGCCCCGGCGTCTCCTGAGGCTCCTGTACTATGTGCCCTATATTCTCCTGAAGACAAAAGCGAGTACCCGGAGAATGAAGAAGGCGATGAAAGAAAAGCGGTAAGGAAAAAACGGGTTCTGCCAGTCACAGCAAGAAGCAGAACTTTAAGTTCCTTGAACAATTGCTGAATACTTTAAAACTTTTTGAGAGGTGAAAAATGGAAACAGCACTTACGTTTGGCAAAGTGAAAGCACCGTTTG
>JAKAHI010000018.1 GCA_021815065.1 bacterium
ATGCCTGGTCTTACCCATTAATTTCAACCATTCCATGACCGACACTTTTTTTCCTTTTGCTTCAGGGTCGTACGTAATCTTCGTCTTTCCATGGTCCACCTCATACAGTGGGAAGAAACACGAGTCAACAGCATTTGCAATGATCTTTTCTCCGATCTGTTCCTCACTCCTCCATGAAAGCGGACAGAGCGACAGGGCCTTCATATACACAAAACCCTCCTTCGAGTACTCCTGCGCCTTCTTTGCCTTTTTGATCATATCGTTATAGTTGCTTTCCGCCACGGTCGCAACATACGGTATGTGGCAGGCCGCCATGATCTGGGCTGTATCTTTATGCTGCGTCTTTTTACCCTTCTGAAACGGGCCCGCATGAGATGTCGATGTGTCGTGACCAATCGGTGTTGAAAACGAGAGTTGGTCCCCGGTATTCATGTAGCCTTCGTTATCATACTCAAGCAGGATCAGCTTGTGCCCTTTCAAGGCCGTACCGATTGCAGGTCCCATACCTATGTCCATGCCGCCGTCACCGGACACCATGAGAAAGGTGATCTTCTTGTCCTGCGGGAGTTCGCCCCGTTTTATCTTTTCTTCCATCATTTCAACCAGTCCCGAAAGTGTCGGTGCTCCGCTCTGAAAAAGGTTGTGGATAAACGTTATTCTGTGCGAGCTGTACGGATAGCCCGATGTAACAACCTCGCCGCATCCGGTGTGGAAGAGAACGACCACATCGCCTTCCAGACCCTTAAAGAATATGTTGAGGTTTGAGAATATACCGCACCCCGGGCATGCTCCGTGCCCCGGTACAACCCTCCTCTGCATCATGGAAAGTGCCTGGGCGTTTACACCTTTTACATCCGTGATTTTTCCGGTCTGGGGATCGCGCTGCGCACTGACATGTCCCGTCGCTTCACGTGCGTTTACCGGCGGCATCGCTACATCCATACGATATCCCTCTTTGCCCGGAGTTATTCCATGATATTCGAACAGTTTTACTTTGCCCGGATGACTTGCCGCATCTATTGTTTCTTCGAATAGCTGTTCAGCATCTTCGGTAAAAAATTCTTTTCCTCCAAGCCCGTAGATCCTCGACAGTACCGTTGTTTTGTTCTCCGGATCGTCCTTCAATGCAGCCTTGACCTCGAGGGTCATATTGCCGCCGTTTGCTCCATAGCTGTCGGCCCTGTCCGCAACACACAAGCCCTTCACGCGTTTAAAGACGCTGATGATATCGTTCGTCGGAAACGGCCGTATCATACCCGGCGAAACAACCCCCACTTTTTTACCCTGCTTTCTTAAATTATCGACAGCGTCCTTTGCGGTATCAAAAGACGAGTTCAGGATGAAAAGGGCGTATTCTGCATCTTCCATCTTATACGTTTCCAGCACATGGTATTCCCTGCCGCTGATGGCCGCATACTCCTTGAACACCTCTGCTATATGTTTGTACGCTGCAGCCATGGCAAGCGAAAGCTGCTTCTTGTTGTTGATGAGATCCGGGTCATTCATGTACGCACCGAACGATATCGGGTGTTCGGGATCGAGCGCCGTGTAGGTCGGCTCCGGTTTGCCGATAAAATCCTGAACGAATTGTTTGTCCGCGAAATAGCTGACTCTTCTCTTCTGATGGCTGGTGAAGAACCCGTCATACGCCACGATTACCGGCAGCCGTACGTCCTTGAGTTCCCCTATTTTTATCGCCATGATATTCATATCGTAAACCGCCTGCGGCGATCGCGCCAGCAGTATGAGCCAGCCTGTGTTCAGTGCCATATACAGATCGCTGTGATCCCCTTTGATGTCAAGTGGACCGGAAACTGACCTTGTTACGAGGTTCAGCAGCATGGGGAATCTTGTACCTGCCTGAACAGGGTACTGTTCTATGGAGAAAAGGAATCCATTCGCTGACGTGGCATTGAATACCCTGCCTCCGCCCAGTGTGGCACCATAGCAAATACCGGCAGCACCGTGTTCGCCGTCGCCGGGTATCATCC
Source organism: bacterium (assembly GCA_021815065.1). Classification (GTDB taxonomy): domain Bacteria; phylum JAMCPX01; class JAMCPX01; order JAMCPX01; family JAMCPX01; genus JAJYLM01. Next base: position 1,992 of record JAKAHI010000018.1, read on the forward strand.
GTATATCGTGTTCCCCGAATGCCCGCATCTCGTCAAGGTTCTCTGCAACCTCGGTCGAAGGGGTTATGGGATAATATCCCATAATGTGGAAATTTATATGCTTTGCTGCAAGAGCTGCCATCTCGTTGCCGCTCAAAAGCCCCTGCACCTGAGGCAGAGGGGATTTGTTGTTCATAGTTTTTGCCGTCTGATTGTTATCCATGTGTCCTCCGGATTATTTTAAAACAAATTCTGTATGTCTTATCGTTATTGATTCAACATCGTGGTTAGATTCCAATTCCTTCTTCAATGCGTCAAACTTGCAAATCTCCACGCACTTCATACATCCCTTGCAGAACTGATAATCAATGCCCAGCAGGATATTCTTTTCCTTGCCGTGCTTATCCATGCCTTTTTCCCATACGAAACAATAGTCAGGGCATGTGATCTCACACTCGCCGCAATTGGTACATTTGTCCTTTATAAAAAGCGGGATATATCCTGTCCTCGATGCGCTCAGGTCCTTGCTGATGCTGTTCCCGGGATTAAGGATAACACCTCCTATGGGTGCGTTCTCGTAACCGATGTCGGGAACCGACCTGCTAAAGGAAACGTATTCGTACCTGTTGTCGGGCTTGAACACTTTTACGGAAAGCTCATTGTAGCCCCGTTCAAATGCTTTGAGGTTTGCATCGATGAGGTGGGGGTATTTCTTTTTGAAGGTCTCTGCAATGGCGTTTTTCAATGCCGCCTTGTCTATAAAGCCGGATGCCTTTGCAATGGCACCAAGCATGGTGGTGTTCAGTTTAACCTTTTCTTCAACGGAAATCTTGATGGCATCGACACAAACGACCGTGCCGCCGTACAGTTTAAGTTCTGCCCGTATTTCATCGGGTGTTCTGGCCGTATTGACGACAACGGTTGCATTCTCGTCCACACCCTGGGTAAGTGTCATCGTCTTCATCATCTTTTCATGGAAAATTACAAGGATATGGGGTTCTTCGACCGGGCTGTTCGAACGTATTTCGAAATCCGGTTCTGCAAACCGTACAAAGGACTTCACGGGTGTTCCTTTTTTCTCCGAACCGTAACTTGCAAAGTTAACACCGTTCAAACCCATTCCCAGCACACCGGCTTCCGCAAGTACCTTGCCGGCAAGATTGGCGCCGAGCCCGCCGACGCTTTCCATCCTGATTTCAAAGAAACCGGATTTGTTCACCTTTGGTAGTAATTTTTTTGTGTCTGACATCTATCCTCCAATCTTATATTTCTGTTCTGTTTTCCATTGCCCTGGTCAGTGTGTATTGATCCACATATTCCAGAGCCGAGCCCATGGGTATACCGCTTGCCAGTCTTGTGACTTTTATTCCCATTGGTTTTATTATCCTCTGCAAGTACAGTGCCGTTGCCTCTCCTTCTGTCGTAGGACTCAAAGCAGCTATGACCTCTTTTACAGATTCCTTCGCTAATCTGTTCAGTAATTCAGCAAGCTTTATATCTTCCGGTCCACTATTGTTCAGCATATTTATGACACCATGCAATACATGGTATCTCCCTTTAAAAATTCCCGCCTTTTCTATGGTATTGAGATCGACAGGCCTTTCCACAACACAAATCACGGAATTGTTTCTGGACTGGGAACTGCATATATCACAAGGATCTGTATATGTAAAATTAAAACATACGGAGCACGTCTTTACATCATCGCTGATCCGTTTGATCGCATTTGCCATCGCCAGGATATCGTCTTTTTTCATATTCAGGATGTGATATGCAAATCTCGTTGCCGTTTTTTCTCCCACACCCGGCAGTTTTTTCAAATTCGCAACAAGCTCCGCCAGGGGATCGGCGGATTGACTTATCATAACGAAAGCCCGGGTATGTTTAATCCGCCCGAAACTTTTTTGAATGCTTCTGCAGACAGATCTTTTGCCCTGTTCAAGGCTTCGTTGACAGCGGCGAGAAGCAGGTCCTCGAGCATCTGCTTGTCCCCGAGTGTAAAGACCTCCTGATCGAGCGTGATCTTGGTAATTTCATTTTTCCCGTTTGCCCTCACGATGACCATGGCCCCTCCGCTCGATGCCTCGACTTCTTTTGTCGCGAGTTCTTCCGTGATCTTGTTCATCTGTTCCTGGACTTTTTTGGCCTGTTTTAACAAACTGTCTAAGTTCATGTTTTCCCCTTTACATTTTTTTTATGATCTTTGCTCCAAAAACATCAAGCAGTTTATTGAGCTTCTGATCATCTTTTATTATTTCCTTATTATTTTCCGGCTGCGCATCTTTATGCAGTATGACATCGTACTGCATACCGAAATACTCTTTGACAAACTGCCGTATGAGTTCTCTGTTTTTTTCCAGGTCTGTAACACTATTTTTACCGTGCTCCTTTATAAATATATTTACTTCACTGTTTTTTTCAATCGAGATGTTTGCCTCGCCGAGTTCCGCGGCAAGCGGCCCGTTCTTCTGATAAACATGCTCGATAAATCCGTCCGGTGTCCCTTCCCTGACGGCACCGATCCTGCCGCTGTCCGCGGCCTTCGCCCCGGCATTCGGACCGTCATCGGACATGCCCTTCCCGGGAACCGGGCTTCCAACCGGTTTTTCATGCATAAACGAACCGGCTGTTTGATCGATCGAGCTTTTGAACTTTTTAAGATCCGATAGTATCTGATCTATGGGAAGCAGCGGTTTCAGCGAAGCGGCCTTTATAAGGACAATTTCGAGGGCAATGGCGGGCTGCGTAGACCGTATTATCAATTCGACGCCTTTCGATACGGCGTTCATGAGGTGCAGCAGATCGTCCTGCGTAAACGAAGAACTGATCTTCTTAAATGCAAGGACCTCTGCATCCGGAAGCTCTACCAGTTCGTCAAGCGACATGGCGAGCAGATAAATGTCGCGCAGGGCGGACAGGAGCTCTTCGATAAATCTTTTCGGGTCGTAACCTCTCGCATCAACCTCTCTCGCCGCAAGTGCAGCCTCCGCAACGTCATGATGGGCCATGGCACTAACGGCTTTTACAATAACGTCCCTCTCTAAAATACCGAGCGATTTATATATTTCTTCGTGTTTGATCGTCTTTCCGCTGTACGATATTGCCTGTTCGAGAAGACTCTGTGCATCCCGCAGGCTTCCCTGGGCATACCGCGTGATCACTTCTTTCGATTCATCGTCTATGGTTATGCCCTCTTTACCGGCTATGGCTGCAATACTCTGCATGACCATAGAGTTCCTTAATTTTCTGAAATCGAACCTCTGGCAGCGTGATTGTATGGTCAGCGGGACCTTGTGCGGCTCTGTCGTGGCGAATATGAAGATTACGTGCTCGGGCGGTTCCTCAAGTGTTTTCAGGAGAGCATTGAATGCCCCCTGCGAAAGCATGTGTACCTCGTCTATGATATAAATTTTGTACCTGTCCCGGGACGGAGGATACTGGACGTTGCTTTTGATCTCCCGTATGTTGTCGACCCCGGTATTGGAGGCCCCGTCAATCTCATAGACATCCATGCTCCTGCTTTCGTCTATCTCGAGACAGCTCGAACAATTGTTGCACGGAGTTGCCGTGGGTCCCTTGGCGCAGTTTAGCGCTTTTGCAAACAGCCGCGCGGCAGTGGTTTTGCCAACACCACGGGGACCTGTAAACAGATAGGCATGCCCTGTCCTCTCTTCCGCTATGGCATTCGATAGCGTTCTGGTAACATGAGGCTGCCCTAAAAGATCTTCAAAAACCTTCGGTCTATACCGTCTTGATAGTACTCTGTAAGCCATAACTCCCAACTGTTTTCAGCGATTATTTTTATCACCTGTTTTTAATAGATAGTCAGGTTTTCTGCGACTTGAACAGTATTGCTACCGTTGCTTCCTTCCAGACCTGGCGGGTTCACAACTTATTCAAACACAGGACCCGACTATCCACCAGTGATTTTTTATCATAATTCAAAAATGTCAACAGTTTTCTGTCAGGGATGAAAACGGATATATATATTTTAATACCGGTTCTCTCAAAAGTAAACACCGTTTAAAGCCCCTCTGCCGAGACTCGCCTGGATTATAAGAAATCCTCCCCCCTGCAGGAAGGCTTCCAACGGGACAGGCTATTTAATGCTATGTTTTTTCATCCTGTACCGCAGGGCATCCCGCGTAATCGACAACGCCTGTGCAGCTTTGGTCTGATTGCCCTCCGCGAGGGCAAGTGCCTTGATTATGAGTTCCTTCTCGACCTTTTCGAGTTCCATGGAACTGTAGTGATCGGTACCGGCCTCTTCCGGTGATTCTATGAGTTCTATGGGTAGATATTCTTTTTTGAGTATTTTGTCGTTCGTCAGAAGGATCATTCTTTCTATAATATTTTTTAACTCCCTCACGTTGCCGGGCCAGTCGTACTTGATAAAATATTCCAGGGCATCCTTATCGATCCCCGTAATTTCCTTTTTCAGATCCTTTGCAATGACACCTATGAAATAATCGACCAGCAAGGGAATGTCTTCCTTCCTTTTTCTCAACGGAGGTATAACCAGCGGAACCACATTCAGCCGGTAGTACAGATCGTCCCTGAATGCGGCTTTTTCCACCAGTTTTTTCAGGTCCTTGTTCGTAGCGGATATAATCCGCACATCGACATTTATATCTTTTACTCCCCCAAGCCTTTTGAAACTTTTCGTTTCTATGACCCTTAGCAGCTTTGCCTGGGTAGACAGGTCCATATCTCCTATTTCATCGAGGAACAGGGTCCCTTTGTCGGCAAGCTCGAACATTCCTTTTTTTGATGTCTTGGCATCGGTAAATGCACCTCTTTCGTATCCGAACAATTCGCTCTCGATAAGGTGTACGGGGATTGCAGAACAGTTCAGATCTATAAATGGCTTGTCCTGACGGACACTCGCGCAATGGATCGCCCGTGCAAACAATTCCTTGCCGGTGCCGCTTTCTCCTTGCACAAGAACCGTGGTATCGCTCGCTGCAAGCCTTTTGGCCACATCTATGGAACTTTTTACACCTTCGGATTCGGCAACAATCCTGTGAAAACCGTACTGGTTATGTACCTTGTCTTTGAATATCTCGAGTTCATTTTTCAGCTTAAAGAGTTCCAATGCCCTGTTGACCGTAAGCTTGAGTTTTTCGGCGTCGAACGGTTTTACGATATAATCAAAAGCACCGGTTTTTATTGCATGGATAGCGGAATCTATACTGCCATATGCGGTGATCATGATAACGGGGAGCTCACCGTTATCTTTTTTTATCGTCCTTAATATCTCTATGCCTTCGATATCCGGCAGTTTCATGTCGAGCAAAACTATATCCGGCAAGTTTTCTTTAAGTCTCAGAAGACCTTCAGCTCCCGTACCGGCGGACACAACTTCGTGTCCGTCCTTCGAAAGTAATTTTTCAATAGACCATCTGACGAGTTGTTCGTCGTCTATAACAAGTACCGCACCCATTGCATTGTTCCTCTCACCCTCTTATGTTATGTCATTCCGCACGCGATGCGGAATCCGGCATTTTTTCTCCGGTTTCCTGCCGGAGTTTACCCCGTAAACCGATACGGGGCAGGAATGCCAAAATCCAGCCCGGGCTTTTTCGTTTTTCTGTCCTGAAGTGTACCGCATTGCAGTCGATCCTTCAACACTTCTTCGCTTCAATCACTTTATTTCATCGCCGCCGTACGGTATACGTACAAAAAATATGGTACCCTTCCCCTCTTCGGATTCAAACGTTATACTGCCGTTCATCCCGCTCACGACACTGAGGCTTATTGCAAGACCGAGTCCCGTACCGTTACCTTTCGTCGTATAAAACGGATCGAAGATCTTGTCCCGTATCCCCACCGGCACACCTTTGCCCGTATCGCTGACTTTTATAAGGATATATGGTTCTCCGAACTTATCAATAAATTCCGTCGACACTTCCAGGATACCGCCATCGGGCATTGCCTGGATGGCGTTGAGCATAAGGTTGATGAACACCTGCTCCAGTGCATCCTTGTCCACCATAATTTCTGGCATACCGATGTCGAGCTGGAGGAGCATGCTGATGTGGTTTGCTGCGGCCTGAGGGCTCAGTAATTGCCGCAATGTCTTTATACTCTCGTTGATGTTGAACTTCGTTATATCATGCGTCGGGAACTTCGAAAACCTGAGCATATCGCTGACCAGTTTATCTATCTTTCCTATCTGGACCATAATCTGGTTAAACACATCTGCCCGTTCTTCGTCCGTGACAAAATCATCCCTGAATACCTGTAAAACACCGCTGATACCGGCGAGAGGGTTGCGTATCTCATGTGCAAGGGACAATGAGATTTCGCCAAGAGACGCAAGCTTGTCCATCTGCTGTATCTGGAGTTCCGTCATCTTTCTGGTTTCAGCTTCTTTATAGGCAAGCCGGTCAAGCATGATATTCAATTGTTCGCTCAGGAAACCAAGCTCGTCGTTCTCATGAAAGTCCGATCTGACGGACAAATTCCCCTCCGACGCCTTTTTCAGCGTGTTGACCAATTCCTCGATCGGTTTCTCTATAACGATCATCGTTATGAGCCATATTGAGAATATCAATATGGAAACGATAATAACGCTCATGGTAAACCAGTTCGACATCAGTCCGGCAAAAGCGGTGTTGTACCTGTTGGTGGAGACGTTTGCATAGAGCAACGCAAGCAGCGTGTTGCTGACTCCATGACACCGGTAACATGCCTTTTCGTTGTATATGGGATAGAACACTTCTATGTTTTTGCTATGTTTTATGGTTATCATGTTCAGATAACTCTTTACCTTCGGCACTGTTATTTTTTTCCCGTTGTCCTTTGAATACAGATACAGGGGTTTACCGTCCGGGGACAGGATACCAATCGCGATAATGTCTTGAATTTCATAATTATAAAGACTCGAAAGGTAGAGATTAAAATCCTTACCCTGTCCCTGGAGCATGTGTATCGTAATGGTTTTGTTTATATCGTTTATGATAAGCTTGATCTCGTCTTCCAGATACTGTTTAAAAACGTTTTCCGTACTGATCCGCACAAAAAGGGTGTAGATGGATATCGTCATGATCGTCAGCAGGACGATCGGGAGCATGTATTTGATATTAATGGGTATGCGCGAGGCCTTTTTCAATTCCGCTCCGTTTTTTCTTTGAGGCTTGAAACAAATTCCGCCGACAATAAAAAGATGAGTGATGTATAGTAGACCCAGAGGATGGTGATGATAATGGCTGCGAGTGAGCCGTATACAATATTTATCCTGGAACGATGGGCAAGATACCAGGAGAACAGCACCCGGACCACGGTCCACAGTATGGTTGTAATGCCTCCGGCAATAAAGATGTATTTTCTATCAATCCTTTTTGACGGAAGGAAGTAATAGGCTGCTGTAAAAAGCAAAAAGATCATAAAAAAGGCAAATAGACGGCTTGAAAAGATCTGTGCGATTATATAAAGCGTCGTACTGATTAACGGCAGGTCCAGCTTTATCAAAACTTTGAAGATAGGGGTAATGATAAATAAAAATGACACGACAATACCGCCGGCAACGATAACGAGCATGGATTTCCCCTTTATGAAGAGTGGATTTCTTCTCTTTTCCAGTCTGAATATTACATCGAGGGAACGCTTCGCCTCAAGCAATGCCAGATCCGATGAAAACAAAAGGAAAATAAACCCCAGCACACCTATGGCGCCGCGGTTTTGCAGCAGGTTTCCCACGTCGTGAATGACTGCAGGCGAGATGTCCGGTATAAACTGTTTGAGTATGGATAGTATATAGGGGAAAAAACTGCTCGTGGACCCTACAATGTAGCTGCCGACCGAGATCAGCACAAACAGCAGGGGAATTACCGAGAGAACGACATAAAAAGAAAGCGCTGCTGCATGGGACATGCAGGTATCTGCCATAAACCTGTCGACGGTCATCGAAATAAGGGATGTATCTTTTTTTTCCATGTGCTTATTCCTTGCTTCTGAACACTACCCTTACCGGCACCCCTTTAAACCCGAAAACTTCCCGTATCCTGCTTGTTATAAACTTGCTGTAGTTCTCTTTGATCCCGGTTTTGTTGTTCGTAAATATGACAAACACAGGAGGCCGTACTGCTATCTGAACAAGGTAGTACGATTTTATGATCTTCCCGCTGCTTGAAATAGGCTGATGCTTGCTCAGTACCTCCCTGAAGAACTTATTCAACTCGGCGGTGGGGATCCTGTACTCGTAATCGTGCAAAACCTTTATCACGTTCGATACGAGCGCCCGGATACCTTCACCGGTAAGGGCAGATGTAGGAATGATGGGTATATACTCGGCAAAACCGAACGCATCGGCTATCGCGTTCGTGACAATCCGCCTGTCCTGTTTCGGGATAATATCCCATTTATTGACGGCTATTACACATCCCTTACCGTAAGACTGTATCATATTCATAATCTTTTTGTCATAGCCCGTTACCCCCTGCACAGCATCTATGACAAGCACGACGATATCAGACCGGTGTATCGAATCCTTTGCTTTTATCGCGGATATCGTTTCAACCGCGGGTCCATCTTTGTTCTTTTTCAACCCCGCGGTATCTATC
>JAKAHI010000338.1 GCA_021815065.1 bacterium
CGTCGTGAAGTTGGTGAGCCCCATGGTACTCGCGGGATTGGGCCTTCCCCACGGATCCAGGGGTGGGGTGATAACGTGTAAGAACTGTGCTATGCCGTAGATACTCACGATGACAGCAATGACGGATACAATGATAATCATGGTCCGCATTTTAATGTCTTTTGCATAGTAGATGAATAAAAAGAACGGCATCTGATAGGCTATCTGTTTGACAAGGACCTGCAGCGACAAATAAGAGTTATAGGCATGAAAGGAAGACAGACATGCAATAATATCGAGGAGCAGTAACGGTATCATCACAGGGGTATAGAAGAAATCGACACTTTGGTGGAGCATGGATTTCAAGAAATAAACGATAAGGATCGGCCAGAACAGGAGATAGATTACGAAGACCTTGATCCAGATGAACTCATTTTTATAAAAGGCAAGCGGGACTGCCAGCAGCATCAGCATCAGGCTTACTGTAGCTATATAATCGAGCCTGCTGAAAAATGCATCGGAATGTTTAATGAGAAGTTTGTTTTCATTCATTTTCGAAATCCACTTTAACTTTTTTTAGAGGTGCACCTATAATTTCATGATACGGTATTCCAAGCCCTTTTTCAATAATATCGAGTGGGCCGATTATCCTGTTGTTCAGGCTTTTTATCACGAGGAAAAGCCTGCCTGCGGCATCTAACCTCAGGACATCTATAAAAGGCCTTATATCGAACTCGCCGGTCTTCTTGTTCGACGGAATCATGAATTTCTCACTGTTCACGAGTATATCGAGTGCAGTGCCGGCAACAGACAAAGTACAGCTTTTTATGGCCGCAAGTTCCATTTCATAATGTATTGCCTTCGTGGAACTGTTGACCGGTTTGCTGCCGTAGGGAAGCGTAACGGCATCCAGAAATCTTAAGCCGTCATAATCCATTCTTTTGAGCGCCTGCAGGAACGTGCCGGCGCCTGCATCGCTGAAGAGTTTGATGTCGATATACTCCGCCGTGCTCTCGATTCCAAGGGGCAGGGGATCGCTGAACGATACTACGGGTTTCGGGTGGAACCCTTTTGTATAGGCCAGGGGCAATCCGGATCTATGGAGAAGATGCAATAAAAAATCTATAAGCTCGAGATGGCCTAAGAACCGTATCAACCCTTCTTTTGTATATTTGACGCGGATGGTCGTTGTCCACCGGGATGTGTCCTCCCGGTTTACGGTGTGTTGTTTTTTTGTCAACCCGTTTTTCGCGTGTACGGGTTCTATGGACCTGAAATCACAAACGCCGCAGTCCGAACATGCCTCGGCGAAACAGTCCGGTGTCCGAATACCGGAATCCGCATTCCGGTATTCCTGAAGCAGGTAGGATTTCGGTATGAAGGTGTTGATATGGTCCCACGGCAAGGGATCGTCCGGGCCCTTTTGCCCGAGAAGCGCGGGTAAGGAAAATCCTTTGTCCCGCAGGGTGTCGAACCATATCTGATAGTCAAACCCGGTTTCAGAACTGTCCGCAGTAATTCCGTGCCGGACAATTCCTTCAATGACGGCACCAATGCTCCGGTCGCCCCTTGCAAGCACGGCTTCAACGGCACTGATCTCCGGCAATTGATGCTTTACCGTAATACCGGTGTTCCTGATGCCGGTTTTAACTATTGAGAGCTTTGTTTTAAATGCCTCAGGGCTAATCATTTCGGCCCACTGGAATGGAGTATGGGGCTTTGGGATAAATGCAGAGATACTGGCATTAATCCTGGTCCGCTTGTTGTGCTTTCTCACAGCAGTGTGTATGCGCTTTATAAGTTCACCCATGCCTTTTACATCATCTTCCGTTTCAAACGGAAGGCCGAGCATAAAGTACAGTTTTATGGTCTGCCATCCCATCTTTGCCGCCAGTTCCACGCTCGCCAGTATCTCCTCGTCGGAAATATTTTTGTTTATTTTGTTTCTTAATCCCTGTGTCCCGGCTTCTATCGCAACGGTAAAACCCGTTTTCCGGACCTGTCTGATTTGGTCCAGCATCTGGCCGGTAACAGAATCTATGCGTAATGAAGGTAAGGAGAGGGAACACCGGTCATCCCCGAACTCAGCCATGAATGATTTCAAGAGGGAAAGTATGTGCGTATAGTTCCCCGCACTGAGGGAGAGAAGGCTTATATCCGAAAACCCCGAGGCATCGATGTTTTGTTTGATCTCCTGAATAACGACGTCCATGTCCTTTTCCCGTACGGGCCTGTAGATCATACCGGCCTGACAGAACCTGCAGCCCTTGGTGCATCCGCGCGCTATCTCAACGACAAGCCTGTCATGAATGGGTTTTATAAGGGGGACGATGGTGTTTTTTACAACGACCTTGTTTATATCCGGCAGTACCGCCCTGGTGACGGGAGGGACGGTCGTATCGATCGGTACAATGCCTTTGAAATTACCGGAGGCATCCTCCATCTGCCGGTACAGCCCCGGCACATAAACACCGCGTATCGAAGCGATCCTTTTAAGGCATTCCTGTTTTGGTGCGCGCTCTTCCTTACAGAGGACAAGCGTATCTATTATTTCCTTTATA
>JAKAHI010000339.1 GCA_021815065.1 bacterium
CGCTGCCTTCTTTACATTGCAGGGTAAGGCTTACCTCGATATCCCCGGCCGAGATCCCGATATTGCCGTTTAATGCATTTAAATCCTTCGCCCTCTCCGGGTGGTTCACTATGTTCTGGGTGATAAGGTCCCGTATCATTGCAGCCAACCCATTGTCCCGGGCTGATTGGTCTATGGTGATGCCGGCCATTTTCAAAATGCCTGTTTCAGTATCTTTAGCGTTTCCTCGGGATCGAATATCGGCTTTGCATTATATACAATGGAACCGTCTGATATGGCATCTTCGGCAACCTGCTTCAGGCCGTCTTCTTTTACGCCGACCTCCCTTAATTTCTGGGGCATTTTTATACGCTTTGTCAGTGTCCAGATCGCCTCTGCGGCTTTATGTGCCGCAGCTTCATCGCTCATCCCTTTGATATCGACACCCATGGCCTGGGCTGCAAGCTTATACTTGTCTGCAACGGCATCAAGATTGTACTCTATACAATACGGCAGCAGGATGCTGTTTGCAACGCCATGCGGGACACCGAATCTGCCGCCGACACTGTGGGCAAGGGCATGGACCACCCCTACCTGTGCATTACCGAAGGCAACACCCGCCAGGTTCGCTGCTATCTGCATCTGTCCCCTTGCCTTAATATCCTTACCGTTATCAATCGCCTGAGGCAGAAACTCGACTATCAACCGAATTCCCTGCAGTGCAAGACCGTCTGTGATCGGTGTTGCCTGCTGGGAGTGCATTGCTTCGATACAATGGCTCATTGCATCCATGCCTGTTCCTGCGGTGACATTTGCAGGCATGCTGAGGGTCATCAGGGGATCGAGTATGCCGACATTCGGGATTATGTAGTTGTCCGCATAGAGAAGTTTCCTGTGCTTCGAATGGTCTTTTATTACCGCAGCATACGTCACCTCGCTGCCCGTCCCTGCTGTGGTCGGGATAACGATGTGCGGCGTAATGGGTCCGTTAAGAAAATTTATACCTGAATGATCTTCTATCTTCCCGCCCAGAGCAAGGACTATGGCGATGCCCTTGGCCGTGTCTATGGAACTGCCGCCCCCGACCGTTACGATGCAATCCGCACCTATGGATTTAGCATAGTCCGCGCCTTTATTCACGATATGGGTGCCCGTGTCCGGTTCTATATCGGAGAACATACCCGCGAATTTCGATGACAATGCCTTTTTTACCTTCTCTACCATCTCGCTCTTTTCAAGGAATTTATCCGTTATCAGCAAAACCTTTTTTCCTTTCAGGGCTTCTACCTCCTGTAATACCTCGCTTGCAGAGCCTTTGCCAAAGATGATCTTTGTCGGGTTACGAAATATAAAATTCAGATCAGCATCATACATAAACAACTCCTTTACTGAATGTTAAAAACAGGGGCTGGCCCGCCGGAACTGTTCCGGGCAAGCCCCTGTACATCACTGCCGGTATCAAACCTGTTTATCACTCATCCACAAACTTGGTGTCTATCATGGTTGCAGAATCTACCAGGTCCTGGGCTGCTTTTACGAACCGTACGATTGTGGGGAGATCTCCTTTGAGCTTTAATTTCCCCTGCATCATACCTTTTACCGGGTCAAGCTCCTTCTTGAGAACTGCCTTCCAGCGTGCATATCCGCCGGAGATCACGAATTTGGCCTTATTCGCCTCATCCACCGATACCCGCTTTGCCTCTTTGCAAACGCCATGGTAAAGGTCAAGCCATACCCCGACTGCGGTTTCATCCGCTTTGAGCTGCTTGCTCAAAATGGGATCCTGCCGTGCCTTTTGAAGGGCATTCTCGTCGTCAAGCTGCAAAATAAGAGCAATGGTGCCGTGTTCCCAGTTTGCCCCCGATTCTTTGTAGTTGGGGTTTGAATTGATCTTTATCTTGTACTCCGCTATCCATTCTTCACTTGGAAAAGGAATTGCCATACCCATTACCTCCTTTTTATTTATTTTTTATCACACTGTTTTAAATAAACAAGCTATTTGTTAATTATGCAGAAGCTTCTTTACCCTATCCATTGCACCGTTTACCCTGTCCCGGACATAAGCCTTGTCTTTACCCGCGGATGTGAAGAATACCTCCAGAGACTTCTCTTTTAAGAATCCCGCAGGACTTGATTTGATATACACATCCGGGAATGCGGCGGAGACCTTGTCCAGCAGTATCCTTAAAACACTTTCGTCATAGCTTTTGGTCACGAGCGATTGTTCGAACCAGAAGCTGTTTGCGGCATGCTGCTTTATCCATGCAAGTATGGAGGTGTCAAAAAAAGCCTGTGCTTCGGCAGGTACACCGGGCAGGCAGAACAGGGCGGTACCATCCTTTTTTATAAAGGCCGCCGGAGCGGTACCGACGGGATTTTTCAGGGGTTTTGCCCCTGCGGGCATAATGCCCATCTTTATCCTGCCCTCGTTCCATCCCTTTGTATGCAGCAGGCCTTTACGGTACAGTTCATCGTAGCGCTTTCCAAGCATTGCCATGGCTTTTTTGTTTTTTACAAGACCCTTGTTCAGGGCTTTTGCCACTGCCTGAAGGGTCA
>JAKAHI010000340.1 GCA_021815065.1 bacterium
AGCAGAAGGGCACAGCATTATTAATCACAAAGGAGGGATTCTTATGAAACCTCGTATCAACGCTATCACTCTCGGAGTCAATGATCTCGAAAAGTCGCTTGCATTTTATAGAAAATTGGGCTTGCCCTCTAAGGGCTTAATCGGTACGGAATTCAAGGGTGATAAAACCCATCCTTCCGGGACGATCGCATTCTTTGAAATGCAAGGTGGTTTGATTTTGGCGTTGTATCCGCGTGTCGAATTAGCTAAAGATGCACACCTGCATGTCGGACCGCCAAGTGCTACCGAGTTTAGTATCGGTTATGCAGTTCGCACCAGAGAAGAGGTTGATGCTTTGCTCAAGCGGGCGAAAGCCGCCGGTGCTATAATAACCGAAAAACCGTATGACAGACCTTGGGGAATTTATTCGGGATACTTTCAAGACCCTGACGGGCATTTATGGGAGGTAATGTGGAACCCACAGCTCGAAATTAAGGATTAATAGCGGCCAGCGAGGATAGTTAGATAAAAGGAGATGCAACATGGCAGATAATGATAAGGAGATACGAGAATGAGAAATTTGTTCTTGGCGATAAACGTATCGCTCGACGGTTTTGCCGACCATACGGTGGCGATTGCCGACGATGAGCTGCATGAGTTTTACAGCGGTCTGCTGGACAATACGGATATCGCGCTGTTCGGACGGGTAACCTACCAGCTTATGGAAAGCTACTGGCCCCACGCTCACCGGGATTCGGAAGCCACAAAAAGCATCCTTGACTTTGCCGATAAATTTAATGCGATCCCTAAGATTGTGTTTTCCCGGACTCTTCAGAAAGCCGGGTGGAACAATACGAGATTGGTGAGAGATAACATGGTGGAAGAAGTCACGAAATTGAAACAACAGCCCGGTAAGAACATTTTGATAGGTGGATTAAGCATATGTCAGGAATTTATGAGACATGGCTTGATCGATGAATACCGGATAGTGGTCCATCCTGTTATTGTGGGAAAAGGAAAGCGCCTGTTTGACGGATTAAATGACAGGATCGCTCTGAAACTCGTAGATACAAAGACATTTCATTCAGGTGTTGTCGTACTTCATTATCAGCCTGACAGGCAGGAAGAGGAAAAATAAACGGGAAGGAGAATAATCATGCAAAAAATAACCCCATTTTTATGGTTCGATAATAATGCCGAAGAGGCAGCAAACTTTTATGTCTCTGTTTTCAAGAATTCAAAGATCATGAACGTTGCCCGCTATGACGAGGCGGGAGCAAAGGCCTCGGGATTGCCAAAAGGAACGGTAATGACGGTGCCATTCCAGCTCGAAGGACAGGAGTTTGTAGCGCTCAATGGCGGGCCGGCATTCAAATTCACCGAGGCAATCTCGTTTGTAATCAATTGCGAGACACAGGAAGAAGTGGACTATTACTGGGAAAAACTTTCCGAGGGCGGCGATAAAAAAGCACAGCAGTGCGGCTGGCTCAAAGACAAGTATGGGCTGTCATGGCAGATCGTGCCGGCTGTTCTTGGAAAGCTGCTGAGTGATCCCGACCCTGCGAAATGCCAAAGGGTGATGAAAGCAGTTCTGCAGATGAAAAAGATTGATATAAAAGGTTTAAAGCTGGCGTATGAACAACGATGATGGGTGGTACATTACACCTACAAACAACAAAAAAAATGAGAAAAGTAATAGACTGGTTTAAGCTCATCAAAATGACCGGGGATTGCAGGACTGCCTGCCAGTGTTTATCTCTTGATATACTCCGGAAGGATGTAGGGATAACGCCCCATAAAAACTTTCGTTTTCAAGAACCGGTCGAACCTTCTTAATTTCTGGAAGAGCGTCCATATAAAGGCATCGTTCTTATAATAAGCTGCGACCTCTTTATATTCTATGGGCTTTATCGTGTGGCGATTTGCCTCTTCATCAAAGAACCTGTTTGCAAGCCCGATAAGCCCGGGGACCATGTCCTTTCTGCCTTCTTTATAAAAATTTGCGATGAGATCCATAACAACGAGCCTGAAGTCGTAATACCGGTCCAGTACTTCCTGAAGGAAAAACCACTTTACCATCCACCGTAAAAAGGACGGAGTGCTTTTCAGCAGGAGTTCGGACTCGAGCATTTCTACTCCTTGTTTGCGTATCAGCGGGGTGCTTGTATCTATGTAAAAAAGCCCTGTCTGGTCTGTTATTGCAGGGTTTCCGCAATCGAAGTTTTTTACCGCCCAGTTTGAAATCTGCCCGTCTATACCGATTTTTATACCGGTGCCGGTACCATTAAAGTCCCAGACCTTCTTCAGTTTCCTCAACACCTGCAGGACCAATCTCAAGACCATATCATCGGGAACACTGTGGATGATCTTATTGCCGAGGGACTCCGGCATAAGCTTTTGCTGAACGACAAAAAACACTATGTCCCCTTCGTCCGTAATAATACTTGCCGAACCGTATTCAGGGACATCGATCCCGATATTCAAAAGCAGTTCGTTATACTCGTGATATATACCGGTGTAATGTTCGACCTGCTGCTGCGTATCAAATATGGG
>JAKAHI010000341.1 GCA_021815065.1 bacterium
ACCCGTTTATTTCCGAAGAAAAAGCTATCAATCTCGGCGTAAAAAAGGTTTCTCTTGAGGAAATTTATGCAAACGCCGATATCATCAGCGTACATACGCCGAAAACCAAAGAAACAGCCGGAATGATAAATAAAGCGGCAATCGAAAAAATGAAAAAGGGTGTCATGGTCGTAAACTGTGCCCGCGGAGGAATAATCAATGAAGCGGATCTTCTGGAAGCCTTGCAGTCCGGCAAGGTAGCTTCGGCAGCCCTTGACGTTTTTGAAGTTGAGCCTCCGGTCGGCAACCCATTGTTAAAACTGGACAATGTCATAGCAACCCCTCACCTCGGTGCTTCAACGCATGAGGCACAGGTCAACGTATCTGTTGATGTTGCAAAACAGTTTGTAGATTACTTTACAAGGGGGGCAATTAAGAATGCCGTGAACTTCCCTTCCATTAGCGGCGAAATGTATGCATTTCTTGAGCCCTATATAAGGCTTACGGAAAAACTCGGCAAGTTTCTGGGACAGCTCCATAAAGATCATGTGGAAGAAATAACCATAGAATACGGTGGAGAAATAACGGATCTCAACACGCAACCCCTGACCCTTGCCTGTGTAAAAGGATTCTTACAGCACATATACGGAGATGATGTTAATTACATAAATGCAAGCGTTATCGCAAAAGAGAACGGTATAAACATCATTGAATCCAAAACAGGCCAGAGTATTGATTTTACCAATCTCATAACCGTTAAGGTCAAGGCAAAGGACGGTTTGAGCAAGATATCCGGAGCTGTTTTTGGTAAAAAACACATACGGCTGACCATGATCGATAATTTTTATATAGAAGCTATTCCCGAAGGTCATATCCTTGTTTTAAGAAATATAGACAAGCCCGGTGTCATAGGAAGACTTGGGACATACCTTGGTACACATAGTATAAATATAGCAAGGATGGAGCTTGGCAGAGAATCGGTAGGAAGCGAAGCCATTGCATTGTTAAATATCGATGATGAACCTTCAGACGAAGTGATGCAGGGACTGAGAAAGCTCGAAAATATTATCTCTGCGGAGAAGGTCAACCTTTAGATGCCAGAGCGGCAGCTTATTAACAAGCATGTGTTGAACCGTCATGAGATTCCCTTTGGTGTAAAAGACTACCTGCCTCCGGATTCCTATAAAATTAAAGAGATTGAGGACATTGTTTTAGATACATTCAAACAATGGGGATACAGCTATGTTATAACTCCATTGCTCGAGTATCTTCCCGTTTATAATAACGGAGACAGCGGTTTTGATGACGATGAGCTTGTGAAGGTGATAGAAAGAGAAACAGGGAAAACAATGGTTCTCAGAGCTGATTTTACCCCGCAACTGGCACGGATAGCAAGTTCGAAGATTCGCAGTGAAAAGGTTATAAAGTTGTCGTACAGCGGCATCGTCGTGAAACACTATAAGGATAAAGGTAAAAAAGAGATCTATCAGGCCGGCATAGAACTCATGAATTCAGCAGGGATAGAAGCCGATGCGGAAATAATCAAGATAGCAGTGCAAATCTTAAAAAAAATTGGTATACAAGGCTTTGTGATTTCTTTAAGCCATGCCGGGTTCATCAATACCGTGCTTGCAAACCTTGCGCTTAAGGATAACACGCGCACTATCATCGATTTCCTTATACAAAAGGATTATTCTTCAATTGATGATGTAAAAGGACTATCAAGAGAACAACGAAAAATTCTTAAATTGTTGTTTGATCTCTATGGTAATCCCGACGACGTCTTATTAAAGGCCAAAAACACCTTTAAAGACAGGAAATATGTTTTCTTTATAAATGAGTTAAGACGTATTACGAGAATAGTCGAAGAATTTGATGCAAACAACAAATTTATCCTCGATCTGCGCGAGATGCACAGTGTGGATTATCACACCGGCGCTGTTTTTCAAATATTTATACCTGGATATGGAGAAGAAATTGTAAACGGCGGAAGATATGATGGGTTTTTAAAAAAATATGGTTACGATGTTCCTGCTACCGGGTTTGGCATTAATCTGTCAGCCCTGCTAAATAGAATACCGTAACAGGAAAAGAATTTATGATAATTCGATCTAAGGAGAACGAAAATGAATAATGTTGCAATAATAGGTGCCCAATGGGGAGATGAGGGAAAAGGCAAGATTGTAGACCTCTTAACCGATTCGGCAGATATAGTAGTCAGATTTCAAGGGGGAAGTAATGCTGGTCATACGCTTGTAGTAAACGGAGAGAAGTTTATTTTTAAACTTATTCCGTCAGGCATGCTCCATAAGAATAAAATTTGCCTTATTGGGCCCGGTGTTGTCGTTGATCCCAAGGGCCTGCTTGATGAAATGGCGAACCTTGAAAAACATGGTTATCCAGTGGATACCCTTAAGATAAGTGGTACAACTCATGTTATCATGCCGTATCATAGAGAAATGGATGTACTGCTTGAACAAAAAAGAGGTGCCAAAAAGATAGGTACGACAGGCAGAGGCATAGGCCCTGCTTATGAATCAAAGATCGGCAGG
>JAKAHI010000342.1 GCA_021815065.1 bacterium
TATAGATGGATTGTTTTTTGTCGCCGACATAGAAGAGAGAACCCCCGTTTGCAAGGGCTTCAAGAACGAGTGCCCGGATATTGTTCCATTGCGCCCTGTCCGTGTCCTGGAATTCGTCTATGAAGTAATGGAATATGTTTTCTCCGAGATTGAAATAGAGCTCGGGTACACGGTAGTTATCTATCAATTTCCGCACGTAGGTATTGATATCATCTATGAGAATCTTGCCCCTGGTCATGGTGAGATCCCCGAGTATATCCCCGATGACTGTCAGGATGTCGTGGTATGCGCGGTAGCGGCTGCCGTCGGATGCAGCCAGAAAGTCTGCCAGCAGTTCTCTGACAGTATCCCACGTATGCTGGAGTTTATCTTTCAAATGCATACTCTGTTTCTTTAAAATATATTCGATGCCGGGTTTCTGCCAGAGCTTATTTGAGAAAATATCGTTGTCGATTCTACCGATTAAAAGATCCCTTTCGGGCAGGTTTCGTGTGTTGACCCCGATGCGGTTTGCGGCAATGCCATCGTAAAGGGTGTTGACACTTTCTTTTAATCTGTCCTTTTTCTGATGCAATTCATCCAGGGTTACACGGGTGCATTCAATATGTTTTCCTTTCTTGTTTTCCTGATATCTGAGCCTGCTCACGGTCTTGACAATATCCCTTCGGGGATAAAAGCTCGTTTTCCCTTCTACGGAAAGATAGATGTCCAGGAATGTCATAAAGAGGGTTTTTATAGAAGGGACTGTCTGGATTTTTGAGAGGAGGTCGTCGACGGCATATTCTATGTACGGAACGGGGTCCATTGCAATATCGAAACCGGGCTGCAGGTTCGTCTCGCGCAGAGATGCCATAATAATGCTCCTGAGGAAGCTGTCAATGGTGCGGACCTGGAAATCCGTGTACCGGCGTATCATTTCACCGATGAGGCTATGCGAAGCTGTTTGCAGCATTTCGCTGCCGAGGCTGATAACACTTTGTGCCGATGACAGGGCATCTTTATCCCCGATTGCAATGCGTTTCATCTGCTGCAGTATCCGTTCCTTCATCTCGTTCGATGCCTTGTTCGCAAAGGTGATTGCAAGCATGTTGTTCAGCGTATTTTGCGCGAGGTTGCTTTTTATTCTGGGGGAGAGCAGGAACTGGATAAACCTGAGCGAAAGGTTATGGGTCTTGCCGGAGCCCGCGGAAGCATTAAGAACAAAAACGTGGGGAAATTTCAAATCGCGGTCAATTTCCAAAACAGATTTTTCTTCCATATTCATGACATGGTGAGGGTCAAATAAACCCCTTTGGCGTTATGCCAAGTTCATCAAAAAGATAAGTATCGCCGCAGGTGTTGCCGCCGACCAGCATGTCGATCTGTTCAACGGTCACCGGGAACGATTCAATGTGCTGGAGTAATGCCGCAAGAGTCCTGACAAGCATGGCAGGAATATGGATCTTCATCTTTTTCTTCAGGTTATACCGGAGGGTTATGCTGTCTATGATATCATTATAGGAAACACTCTTTGCTCCGCATACGCTGTATGTTTTATTGAACGTGGAAGGCCTGTCCACGATCATGGAAATAACCTTTGCAAGATCATCGACATGGACGGGCTGCATCCTGTAGTCGCCGTTTCCTATGACCGGTACCAGGAACGGCGTTGATTGAATTATGTTCTTGACGGTCGTCACAAAGTTGACGCTCCTGTCTGTTTCTTCTCCGAACACCACAGAAGGTCTTACAATAGTATAATTGATATCCTGCACCTTTATAAATTCCTCTGCCC
Organism: bacterium; assembly: GCA_021815065.1. GTDB lineage: Bacteria > JAMCPX01 > JAMCPX01 > JAMCPX01 > JAMCPX01 > JAJYLM01. The sequence continues at coordinate 1,775 of JAKAHI010000342.1, forward strand.
TGTATTTTGTCCTTCTATAGCCGTCAGGGGTGTCGGGCATTACCCCGTTTGCACTTATCTGAACCCATCTTTTTATGCCGGAAAGTTTTGCTCTGGTATAGAGGTGCCGCACGCCATCAACGTGAGCAAGTTCGAAACTGATCCCTTTTGACGGAAACTCCCGGATAAGCCCGATAAGATAGATAACGGCATCGCATCCGTCCAAGGTACTGTTTAACGATGCAGGATCGGATATGTCTCCGTACCGGAATTCGATGTGCTTATTACTGACTTTTTGTTCTGACCCCCTGCGGACGAGCGCATAGACCCTGTGGCCGTCTTTTACAAGCGTATCCATGACATGATTCCCGATATACCCTGTTCCGCCTGCTACAAAGACATTCATAAGGGCAGATTCTTGATCCTCTGATCGATAATCGAACAGATTATGTGCCCTATGGTTATGTGCGACTCCTGAATCCGGGGCGTGTCCGGGTGATCGATGATAATGGCAAGGTCCACCATGGATCGCGCCTTGCCGCCGTCCCTTCCGAGAAGGCCGATGGTAAAGATCCCTTTGTTCCGTGCTGCACTGAATGCATTCAGGATGTTCGGGGAATTGCCCGATGTGGTGATGCCCATAGCTACGTCCCCCATGCTTCCGAGGGCTGTTATCTGTTTTGAGAAGATGTCGTCAAACGAATAATCATTGCCGATGCTTGTTATAACAGACGTATCGGTTGAAAGTGCCAGAGCAGGAAGCGGCCGGCGCTCT
>JAKAHI010000343.1 GCA_021815065.1 bacterium
TTGAGCCCGTACGTGTGTTCTTTCCCATGCCCGGCATCGGTTATGTTTATCACCCCGTCGGTCAGAGAAAACTTATCAAGGTAAAATCCCTCCGGTATGCCGGACGGTGGTTTGGCTGTTGCGGTTATTTTTTCCGCAGGTTTCTCCGCCTTTTTTTGCAACAGATCGGAGAAATTATACGTTCCGCCCGGATACCGAATAATGTTTATCGCGGGCTTTACCAGTATTACCTTGCTGATGGCTATTTCTTTTTTCAACAGTGGCAGGAGTTTTACGCCTACTTCCACGTCCTCGACATGGACAAACGGTGTCTTCGCAGGCACCTTCTCCTGAACGGTAACATTCTTCAATTCCACACCGAGTCCGGACAGTATCGTCAGCCGTAAATGCTCTATCGAAACCTGCCGTCCGATTGCCTTGCTCGCAGGACCTGTTATCTTGCTTATATAGTTATCGAGATTGATAACAAAGGGGAGTACAAGCAGGATACCAAGGATCACCACAAGCGTTATTCCCGAATACAAAAAAACTTTTTTAATCTTCATTTACTTTACCTCTTTTAAATTTTTTCTTAAAAGTTCATTTACCATTGACGGGTTTGCCTTTCCACCGGTTGCTTTCATCACCTGTCCCACAAAAAAGCCGAAGACCTTTTCCTTGCCGGCACGGTATTGCTCCACCTCTTTTTGATTCTTTTCCATGACCGATTTTATTATCTCCCGAATCTCTTTCTCGTCCGAGATCTGTTCGAGTCCAAGCTCCTTGATAAGTCCGTCCGGCTCTTTACCGGTTTCTACCATGCGCTCGTAAACCGATTTCGCGATCTTTCCGCTTATAGTCCCGTCCTCAACGAGGCCCAGAAGTTTTGCTGTTTGGGCCGGGGTAACCTTAAATGTCCCTATCCCGGTATCGATGTCTTTGATGAACCGCAGCATCTCGCTCATGATCCAGTTGCTTGCGGTTTTCGGCTTGTCGAACAGCTTGACCATGTCCTCGAAATAGCCGGCAAGGTCACGCGATGCCGTAAGCACCTCCGCGTCATACTGCGGAAGGTTATAACCGGCAACAAACCGTTTTGCCTTTGCATCCGGCAGCTCGGGTACGCTTTTGCGTGCCTCCTCCAGAAGCGCGCTGTTGACCTCGAGGGTCAGGAGATCGGGTTCCGGGAAATACCGGTAATCATGGGCCTCTTCTTTCGATCGCATGGACTTTGTCGTCCCCGACGCCTCATCCCAGAGCCTTGTTTCCTGAACGATAGTGCCTCCGTCTTCCAGGATATCCGTTTGCCTTTTTATTTCATATTCCAGGGCCTTATGAATAAACCGGAACGAGTTCATGTTTTTGAGCTCAGACTTTACGCCGAGCTGCGTCTGTCCCCTGGGCCTTACCGATATATTCGCATCGCAGCGCAGTGAACCCTCCTCCATATTGCCGTCGCATATACCGAGATATAAAAGGATTGTCCTGAGCTTTTTCAGATACGCCACAGCCTCGTCCGGGGTTGCCATGTCCGGCTCCGACACGATCTCGAGCAGCGGTATACCCGACCTGTTGAAATCGACAAAGCTTGTGCCGTCATGGTTGTGCATAAGTTTACCCGCATCCTCTTCAATATGAATGCGGTTGAGCCTCACATTCCTGGTGACGCTGTCTGTTTGTATTCGAATGATACCATCTTTATTTATGGGCAGTTCGTACTGTGATATCTGATAGCCCTTGGGCAGGTCCGGATAAAAATAGTTCTTCCTGGCAAAGACACTCCGGTTTTCTATCGTGCCTTCCACTGCCATCGACAACATGCATGCGTACAGGACGATTTTCCTGTTCAGCACCGGCAGTACACCCGGCATACCGAGACAAACCGGACATACATTTATATTCGGTTTGAGTGCAAAGACCGTCGAACAATCACAAAACGTTTTTGTCAGGGTCTTCAACTGGGCATGCACCTCAAGACCTATGACCGCTTCATATTCCATCAATAACCTCGACTATTATAATTACCCTGAATATGTGCACGTTTTTTGTTTTAAATCAACCAACAGTACGGCATATCCGCGAGGCACGGTGCAGACTGCCGCGGCCGGGGATTCCGGCCTCCCTTGTTCATCCAACTCCTTGTTTGCCTGGTGTTTTCAAAAAGCGGACGTTGATGAACAACCCTATGGCCAGTAAAATTGCGGCCAGCAGCGGAACCGCCCTGAACCCCGCTGCAGCAGCAATCCCTCCACCCGCCAGAGAACCGGCGATGGCTGCCGCACCGCTCGCCGCATTGTACAGACCCATTGCCTCACCTTCACCAAGGGAGGATGAGGCCGCTGTAAATGCGACGCTGCTCACGCTGATCGGAGACCATGCAAGAACGATGACCCCGAACACAAGCAACGAAGCCGCACCCGTGGAATGCACAGGGAAAAAGGTTAAAGCCCATAAACACAGGAATGCAAAAATTCTTATCAGGACGGATATGTTCAGTACTTTGAGAGCACCGATCCTGTCCGACAACCGTCCTGACGGCGCATACAG
>JAKAHI010000344.1 GCA_021815065.1 bacterium
GAAATTTCCGGTTGCCGCCCCATCTTATTTGGGTAAATTTACAACCTTTTTTCAGGCCCTAACCCTGCTTATGGTAATGTCCGACAGGGTCCCGTCGTTAAAGGGATATCTGACCCCGTTTTATTCTCCGGTATTGTATGCGACAGCGGTACTCACCGTGCTCTCGTTTGTCCAGTATATTTCCCGGGGCATTTCCATGCTCAACAACGGGGTAACGACGGAGAAATGACCGGGGATCCTGTTGAACAAAAAAAACATAAACGATGTATTTATTCCCGGACTCGGCTGGATCAGGATCAAAGTTTCTGACAGGGGGGTTACCGGCATTGAGTTCATCCGGCGCACGTCTCATACTCGCAGGGAAGCGGGATTACCGCGCCCGTTCCCGGGAATACTGCGTACAACGATAAAAGAATTACGGCTCTATGCCCAGGGCAGGTTGAAAAAGTATTCCGTGCCTGTCGATATATCCCGTGTCTCAGACTTTACAAAACTTGTTCTGCAGCAGACAAAAAAAATACCCTACGGCAGGACACTCAGTTATAAGCAGCTTGCGTCTGCTCTCGGCCGTCCGAACGCAAGCCGGGCTGTCGGCAACAGTCTCGGCAAGAACCCGGTACCGATCATCATCCCCTGCCACAGGATAATAAAAACCGATGGCTCACCCGGCGGATACAGTTCCGGCGCGGCAATGAAAAGGAAATTGCTTGGGATCGAGAAAAAATGAGTTTGAACCTGCTCTCTTCTTCTGCTAGGGTAAGTGCTTTTTACTACTTTTGAACGGTCAGTTTAAGGATCTTTTTATAAATCTGTGTGTCTTTACCGGGTTGGTTGAACGCCAGTTCTCCTAAGAATTTTCTGCCGAGCAACAAGGACAGGGTATGTGCGTTTGTTTTTTTCGCAATGGTGTTTTTGGGCGATGTATTGTTCAGGACAACGCCGGCAAGCATCAGCCCGTGCGCTTTGATGTAGTCAACGGTGAGCAGGACATGATTCATGACGCCGAGTTTGTTTGCAGCTACGACGAGAATAGAAAGTGAAAGTTCGCGAGCAAGATCTGCATAAGAAAATATTTTTGTTATGGGCACCAGTAAACCGCCCGCGCCTTCAACGACAACGAGATCGCTTTGCAGGGAGATTTTCCGGTAAACTTTTTTAATGGTATCCAGGTGAACGCTCCTGCCTTCGAGCCTTCCGGCAACATACGGTGCAACCGGTGTTTTGAAACGGCATGGATTTACCCTGTCTATATCTTTCGTTCCGCAAGCTTTCATAAGCCTCATGGCATCTGAAGGAATAAGCCGTTTGCCGGAGTGTCTGCATCCAGTTTCCCATGGCTTCATTGCTGTAACTTTTATACCGTTGTTCTTCGCAAATTCCAATATGCCCAATGCGGTATATGTTTTTCCTACACCCGTATCCGTACCTGTTATTAAAATTCCATTCACGCTTTGTTCACCTCACCGGGATTATTTAGCAAATATATTGATTTTATACAATTGCTTGACTATAAATTTATAATGTATACTTAATAGTTGAGTATACTACTAAAGATTAAGAAAGGGAGGTAAAATGAGCTTTGTGAAAGGTTTGAGATGCAGAGAATGCGGCGAGATATATCATGTAGCTCCAATACATGTATGCGAGCTATGTTTCGGACCGCTCGAAGTGGTATATGATTACGAAAAAATTAAAAAGGCTATTTCTAAAGAAGCAATAGTATCAAGAAAAAAGGGCATGTGGAGATACAAGGAACTTCTTCCAATCGACGGAGAACCTGTTGTAGGCATAGATTCGGGGTTTACGCCGCTTGTTCGATCGAATAAGCTTGCAAAGTCTCTCGGCGTAAGAGAGCTCTACATAAAAAACGATACGGTAAATCATCCTACTTTTTCATTTAAAGACAGGGTTGTTTCTGTTGCAGTTTCCAAGGCAAAAGAATTTGGTTTTACTACAGTCGCATGCGCATCGACCGGCAATCTTGCAAACTCGGTTGCTGCCAGTGCTGCTGCGTGCGGAATGAACAGCTACATATTTATTCCGTACAACCTCGAGCAGGCAAAGGTGCTCAACACGCAGATTTATGGTGCCAATGTCGTTGGGATCCGGGGTAATTATGACGAGGTGAACAGGTTGTCTTCCGAGATAGCGGGTAAATACGGCTGGGCATTTGTCAACATCAATATACGGCCTTATTATGCAGAGGGCTCAAAGACGCTTGGATTTGAGGTCGCGGAACAGCTTGGCTGGCGTGTGCCTCAGAATATCGTCGTACCGATGGCAAGCGGTTCGCTTCTGACGAAGGTTTACAAGGGATTCAAAGAGCTCCACGAACTCGGCTTGGTTCCGGACCTCGATGTTAAACTCTACGGTGCCCAGGCTACCGGTTGCTCTCCGATTTCCATGGCAGTGAAAGAACATCAGGAGCTCTTCAAACCGGTCATTCCGAAAACGATAGCAAAGTCGCTTGCAATAGGTAATCCTGCGGACGGGTTTTATGCTATTGAAGCCATCAATAAAACAG
>JAKAHI010000345.1 GCA_021815065.1 bacterium
CTATAATCAAGCTATTATAGATAATAAAAAATAGTATAGTCATGCGTCGGCTGAAAGCTTCTTATTCAATAAGGAAATTGTCAAGCTACTCTGATTGATCCGAAAAATGCATTTGCAAAATAAGGAGGTTTATGCAATGAGCGATAATCCCGCGTCAGATAAAGGTATTCTTCGAAAATCCGATGAGGAAACCATACCAGGTAATTGCATATAAACCCCGTTAGAAATGACAAAACAATACAGGCTGTTGAAAAAGCCCCTGCATGTCATTGCGAGGAGCGATTTTGCGACGAAGCAATCTATAAGTTATTGATTTATAAAAACCGAGATTGCTTCACTTCGTTCGCAATGACAGTAATCTGAGTTTTTAAACAGGCTGAATACAGATGATATTTTTTATAATAAATTTTAAATCTATTGTTGTACAAATTATCATCTTCTGAGTTTCTAACGGGGTAAACATACAGAGGACTGAAATCTCGTTTCTATATGGAAATGTATAGATATCAGGTGGATCGCAGGATTGAGCGAATAAGTAAACCTCCTTATTGCATTTTTCGGGTTGACGGCAAAGGATTATCAGACGTCTTTTACCTGGTCCTTGCATTTGCCGCAATATCCCCAGAAATCGACATGAAAACCCGTTATCTGAGGGAAATCAACGGATGCTACCTTATCCAGGGGAAGGTCAAAAGACTGCTGAATATCGAAAATGGTCCCGCATTTCAGGCAAAGAGCATGGTGATGCCGGGACATATCGGGATCGTAGTGTGCACGTTCGAAATCAAGCGTCAGTTTCTTGATTTCTCCTATTTGTGTTAAAAGCTCCAGGGTATTATACACGGTTGTAAACGATACGGTCGGCTGTTTGATCTTCAACTTTTTGTAAATATCCATTGCCGTAGGATGAGATGTGTTGTGCTGAAGGATCTGCACTATGGCCATACGCTGTGTCGTTAATTTCATACCAGAAGCCTTCAATGACTTTTTTACTCCATCCATATCATTCATGCTACACCCCTTTTTTTTACGCCGTTAGTAAGCCCCGTCCAGTATGGCGGGCAAAACACAATAAATTTGAAAGTCCTTTTACTATAGGTACGCGGAAAAGTCAGGCTCATTCTAACGAGTGTTTAATTTGTAATTAATATTAAATTGTTTTTTCAATAAAATCAAGTATCTTCTTAAAAGATGTTTACAGAGAATTAAATATGGTATATATAAAACGCTATAATAATGTTACACATAAATGTAAATACATTGCGGTAGCCTATGGACACCTCCCGATATATAACAGACAAAAGAAGATTACGGCATCTCGTTACGCGCTTGAAGTATGAAAAGAAAAGGATCGTTTTTACAAACGGGTGTTTTGATATCATGCATACGGGACACACTTCGTATCTCGAAACTGCAAAGTCCATGGGTGACATACTTATCGTCGGCCTCAACAGTGATGCCTCGGTCAGGGTGATAAAGGGCAGCAAAAGGCCGATAAACGATGAAATTACCCGGGCATCAATCCTTCTATCCCTGAGGGCGGTAGATTATGTTTGCCTTTTCAACGAGCCCACTCCCCTGGAGATCATAAAAACAGTGAAACCGGATGTACTGGTGAAAGGCGGGGACTGGGATACAAAGGATATCGTGGGTGGAGATTTTGTCGAATCATATCACGGCAGTGTTGTGAGTGTTCCTATAGTCAACCGTATATCGACCACAAAGATCATCGAAAAGATCCTGAAAGCGTACTCCTAAAAAACATTCCCGGACAATTTGTTTGCATAAATCTTTTTATGTTGTATACCTTAATTTGTAAGGTAAAATCCTTTTATGTATAAAAAAATACTTGTTGCATCCGACGGTTCAATATACGCAAGAAAAGCTATTGACGTAGGCGCGGACGTCGCAAAACGTTACAAAGCAGAGCTCACCCTTATAACCGTTATTCAACATCCCATGAATGCATTCGGCATGTTCGGCATCGAGGAACTCGGTTCCGAAGCCTACGAGACACTGAAAAAAAAGGGGAACAATATTATTCGGGAAGGGAAAGAACAATTGAAGGAATACGAACTCAATGCTAATTATGTGCTCGAATACGGCAATCCCGGAGATACCATCGTACGCTTTGCAAAGAAGAATGGCTTTGACCTTATCGTTATCGGCAGTCATGGTTACGGTGAGGTCATGGCACACATGCTCGGAAGTGTCAGCGACAGGGTTAACCACCATGCGCACTGCAGTGTCATGATTGTACGATAGATGCCGCAGTTTATCATCGACTCATCGGACATCGAACAAGAAAAGATTGTTTTCAGCGGCAGTGCATTCAAACACGTAAAAAGCCTCCGGATATCTTATCATGAGACGGTCACCTTACTCGATGAGCACGCAAATCAATATACAGCGAGGCTCGCGGAACTCGGAAAGCACCAGGCGGTATTTCAAATCATTCAGCGCATTCCCGTACAGAAAAAACGATCCGGTATTCTGCTCGCACAGGCTGTCATAAAAAACGAA
>JAKAHI010000346.1 GCA_021815065.1 bacterium
AAACGTGACGATGTTCTGAGGATACTGAAAGGTGCAACTGTCGTTGTAAACTGTGTCGGGCCGTTCTACAAATACGAAAAGGTCATACTGCCCCTGGCGATTGAAGCCGGAACCGGTTATGTTGATATATGCGATGACCACGATGCAACCGAACGCGCACTCTCGTACAGCGATATGGCGCGTTCAAACAAAGTCACAGCCTTGATAGGTATGGGCTGGACACCCGGCATAACAAACGTGCTTGCGCGATACGGATCCGATAAACTCGATACGGTTGAATCGATCAATATTTACTGGGTAGGCTCTATTGCCGATTCCGAAGGGCTTGCCGTCACAAAGCACGTGTTCCATGTAATCCAGGGCACGGCACCGAGCTATGAAGACCACCAGTGGATCGATGTGAATGCTTTGTCAGGCAATGAAGACGTAAAGTTCCCGGATCCCATAGGCATCCAAAATGCTTATTATGTGGGACATCCCGAGCCCGTTACCATACCACGGTATATCAAGGGTGTTAGCAATGTTACTTTAAAAGGCACCCTGCTCCCCAAGGACATAAACAAGCTCGGCAAGTTCCTCGTTGACACCGATGCAGTATCGACGGAAAAGAAGCTCCATGCAGTCAGCGAATTCCTGAGCGGAGACCTCGTCGTGCTTTCGAATATATTCGGCTCCAAGGACAAGCCCCTGCCGGTATCGGGACTGCGCGTTAATGTTCACGGGACCAAAGGCGGTAAACCAAAAACATACTCATGGGGCGCCATCGACAGTATGAGCAGGCTGACCGGCATACCGGCATCCATCGGGGCACAGATGATGGCGAAGGGCATGATCAAACAGGTCGGCGTAATCCCTGCAGAAGCATGCATACAGCCGGAACACTTTATAGAAGAACTCAAAAAACGGGACATCGAAATTGAAGAGATGTAAGGAGGTATCATGGTCGCATTGGAAACACTGATAAACACGCTCAATACATTTGTAAAAAAAGTCAATGAAAACATGACCTTGAAGAAGATCCTCAAGGGTTGGTCAAAGCTCATGGTCGTCAAGACAAAAGACCCTGAAACTGTTGCTACCCTGAAGATAGAGAAAGGGTCGGTGGTTGACGTGAAACTCGAGGACACTCCGGATGCGGACATAACCTTATCCGCAAACGCGGACGTCATCAATGATATCTTTACCGGCAAGGCGAACCCCTCGAGGCTGTATCTTGACGGCACCTTAAAGGTATTCGCCTCACAAAAGGACCAGATGGTTCTTGACTCCATAGTCGATATTGTCTGGAAATAGCCATGCCACAGCTGAAAAAAGCTCTTCACATGAGAACGCTCGTATCCGCGAGTGCGGGCATTGCACTTGCATCGAGCGATTTTCCAGCACTGATAAAGGCCGCCTCTCAGGTCGGTGGATGGGCAATCGTATTCGTGATTATAGTGGCCGGTCTTGTTACGGGCCTGGTCGCCCTTTCTTTTGCGGAACTTGCAGGCATGTATCCAACTGCAGCCGGTGTGCGGGTGTATACGAAAAAGGCCTTCGGCGATACCCCTTCACTCACGATAACGATCTTCTATGTGTTCTTTTCCATAATTATAGCTTCGGCCGAAACCTATATATTCTCCGCCGTACTCCACGCCCTGTCCCCCGCCCTGTCGGCACGACTCTGGGTACTCATATTCCTCATCGTCGCCATCGTTATGAACATCCTCGGTGTCGAGATAGCAGGTGCATTACAGGACATACTTACGTACGTGATGTTTGCGGGCATCATAGGATTGTCCGTTTATGCGATATTCTCATCACACTTCAGCGTTGCATCCGTACCCTTTGCGCCATCAGGCATCGGGGGGTTCGGTACTGCTGTTGCAACAGCCATATTCGTTTATACAGGCTTTGAATGGACGACACCGCTTGCAGAAGAGGTTGCCTCGGGCAAATCAGTACTTTCGTATTCCCTGCCCATATCCGTAGGACTGCTGACGGTAACATTTGCGCTCTTTGCCTATGCCACGATGGGTATATTACCGCTCAGCCAGGCTGTCCATTCACCGATCCCGCACTTGATCTTCGGACAAACACTTGCAGGAAAGGCCGGGCTTTATATCATGGCCGTTATCAGCTTCCTTGCAACCATGACTTCTTTTAATGCAGGTGTCATGGGAAACTCGAGACTCCTTTACGCTCTCGCGCGGGAAGGAAGCTTCCCGAAGTTTATGAGCAAGCTGCACCCCAAATACTTTACCCCGTGGATCGCACTCCTTATCGTATTTTCGATCATAGCCGTCTTTTCGGTTACCATTGCCTATCACCCAAAGGCTTTCCTTGTCCCCATTCTTGTGGCGGCATCCATAGAAACACTCATGTATTCCATCATCTCATTTTCGGTCATTTCGCTGAGGTACAGGGAAAAGGACACAGCCCGCATCTTCAGGGTAAAAGGAGGGATCATCGTTCCTTTGTTTACCGGTATAGTGTTCCTGCTGCTCACGGTCGGCATTCTTGCATCATCTTCAAAGTACGTT
>JAKAHI010000347.1 GCA_021815065.1 bacterium
GGCAGGGATGGGAAATCCATCGTACCCGAGTTCTTTCAGGTAGTGCATATATTCGACCAGTGATTCAATATGTGCCTTCATATAAACTTATTTTTCCCCTGTTCTCTGTCCATAGACCATGAGCCCGATATTAGCACGTCCGCTTAAAATTACAACAGAACAATTGAAATAATATATTTTACGGTCTATACTCCAAACCAATAAAACGGTGAAGGGAACAGAGCATGAATAAGAAATTGTGCCGGAAGGAAAACAATCAGCCCCATGGGGATCATAAATAAACTATCCGATGAACTGGTCAGCAAAATAGCTGCGGGCGAGGTGATAGAAAGGCCTGCATCCATTGTAAAAGAACTCATGGAGAATGCTATAGACGCAGGTGCGACCACAATCAATATCGAGCTTAAAAACGGCGGCATAGACCTTATACGCATTGAGGATAACGGCCAGGGCATGCTGTCCGAAGATGCCAGGCTTGCGGTACAACGGCATACGACGAGCAAGCTCCACACGGAAAACGAGCTTTATGATATTTCCACACTCGGTTTCAGAGGGGAAGCGCTCTACAGTATCGGCGTCATCTCCGAGTTGGAGATTGTGACCCGGCACAAACATGAGGACACCGGCACGATTATTCATGTGAGGGGCGGTGAGGTCGTGAACACATCGAAAACGGCTCATGATACAGGGACAACGGTAACCGTATCAAACCTCTTTTTCAACACACCGGTAAGAAAAAAGTTCCTCGGTTCTGCTCAGTCCGAATACCGGGCGTGTCTGGATGTTATAGACAGGTTTGTGTTTGGATATAAAAATGCTGGCATTCGGGTCATCAATAATGGGAAAGAGGTCTTTACTATCCAGCCGGCCCCGCTTGAAGCCAGGACAATATTGCGAATCGATCAGGGACTGAAGAACAAGTTATATGATGTTTCTTTTGATAACGGCATACTAAAGGTCGACGGATATATATCAGATCCTGATTATACCACGAATTCCTCACGATTGATGTACCTGTTCGTGAACGGAAGATATATCATGGATAAATCTCTCAATTTCAGTATCACAAACGCATACTCAACAGCCCTTCCAAAAGGCCGGTATCCCGTTGCCGTCATAAATCTGTTCCTGCCCCATAATTTCGTCGATGTGAACATTAACCCTACAAAAACCGCTGTAAAGTTCGCCGATAAATCAATGGTCTATGATGCTATTCGAAATGCTATAAGGGATTCGATCAATAAAAGAGCCATTGTATATGCCTCTCCTGATCCCGGGATGGATAAAAACAGATTCAAAGAAGAGGTAAAAGAAGCAGTTGAGTCGTATAGAACATCGTTTCCGCACGGCAGCACAACCTCTACCGGATATGCTACATCGAAAAAGACCCGTATCTTTTCTACCCCCTACGGCGCAAAACCGGGCGTTTCCATGAATGCTGCGGCAGATGATCAGCAGACCATCTTACAAACGGGAGAGTTCTCGGCTTTGGATATCCTTGCACAATTCAACGCAACCTACATCGTTGCATCGTCTCCGGACAGTATGGTTTTGATAGACCAGCATGCAATGCACGAAAGGATTCTGTTCGAACAGCTTCTAAAAAACTCACAGGTAAGACAGAGGCAGTCTCAATTCCTGACAGTACCGCAGGAGATATTTTTGAACGAAAACAGAACGAGTATCCTCGCGGACATACAGGACGCCCTGCGTACCATAGGCTATGAGCTAACAACCGGGCGCAACAGCGTTACGGTGCGTGCAATACCCGCCGGCACGGTGTTTTCACCGTTGTCCTTGATAGAGCTTATCGACAACAGCATGCGTGCGGACGGACCGAGTCATACGGAACTCACCGCGGATCAGAAAACAGACCCTCTCTACAGGATTATGGCAGACGTAGCCTGTAAAAGCGCCGTGAGAGCAGGTGATTTTCTGCCCGTTGAGAAGATACGGGCGCTTTTCGGGCAACTCGACCAGCTCGGCATACCGCTCAACTGCCCTCATGGAAGGCCGTTCGTGTTCCTCCTGCCAAAAACAGAGATTGAAAAATTTTTTCACAGACGATAATAAATCGATTGAACAGAGCGTGAAATTGTTATAATAAAACACCAATGCGGATTAAATCAGGCCTCTTGATTTTACTTGTCATAGATATCGTTGCAATGAATGTCTATGCCTTCTCTGCGGCTTCAACCGGGGCTGTAAGCCTGAGATACCAGACGGGACAGAACCTGTCGCTCCTCAATCCCGGTGTCAAATATCCCGATGCAGGTTTTGCAGCAGCATACCTTATGCCCCAGCTTTACCTTGCTCAGGGCGAATGGTTTAACGCAGCATTCGAATTGTACTCGGGTGAGTTATCTCCAAGAACGTTCTCACAGAATAGCCTCGAACTTTATGGTGTTGATACTGCGGATGATTATTTTAACAACACCTACTTTATCCGCCAGGCGTATGTTAATTTCAGTCCTGATGAATCGACCAATTTTTATGCCGGAGAAAGAGAGATCGTCGG
>JAKAHI010000348.1 GCA_021815065.1 bacterium
AGCGTAAAGGGCAAGCCAAAGCCCATAAACAGAAGCAAAGAATAAAATCTCATTTTACCGCTCCGGAATTGTTCCCCGTATCTCGATCTACCGTCATGACCTCTTTCATGTGTTCTATCATATCCATATGCTCATAGAGGTCCATATGCCGGTACATATCCATGGACGCAAGCATTGTTTCAGACTGCCGGGCATTCCGGCCATGTCTTTTTATACCGAAGGTCAGGGTAATTGCCGCTATAACAATTAAAACGGATGACAGGATATAGACCCATGCATGCGAGTGCGCCTTTGCACTCCTCCTGTTTTGCATTGCCGGACTCCCGCTGTTTATTATCGCGTTATCAATCTTCTGTTTCAGACTGTCCGGAGGCATAAGGGACGGCACTGCCTTTATCGTTCGATCAAGACGCAGCAGTTGTTCCAGATATGCCTTTGCCTCAGGGCATTGCTCAAGCAGACGTATGACCTTTGTCCGGGTCACCCTGTCCAATGCATTATCACTATAGGCTGAGATCCGCTTTCTGGAAAAGTAAACCCGGATGCTACATAGCAGCGTTTTTATATTCATGTGATACATTCTCCCTTGCCCTGCTTAAGAGCGATTTTACAGCCTTTTCGCTGACCTGCAGTACCGCGGCTATTTCCTGATAGTCCATACCTTCATAACTTCTCAGGAGCAGCGCGGTCCTTTGATTCCCGGGCAGGTTGCCGATAATCTTTAAAAGGTTTTGTTCCATATTTCCAAACACAGCATGTTCTTCAGTCGATAGCGCGTTGTCCTGTACCGTATTGTCGTCAAACAGCTCCGCATGCCGTGTTTTATGATGCTCGTTTATGGCGAGGTTCGTTGCAATGGTGAAGAGCCATGTCGAGAACCTTGCCGTTGGCTCATAGCTTTTTGCAGACGTGTACATTCTTACAAATACCTCCTGCGTAACATCCTCGGATGAATACCTGTTGCCAAGGTACCTGAATACGTAGTTGTAGATGCGGATTTTGAACCTGGTGTAGAGTTCATCAAATGCAGCCCTATCGCCGTTTTTAAGCCTGAGCATTGTTTTTGTATCTTCATCCATCTCATCTCTCATATTTTAAACCATGCAATCTGAAAAAAGTTCCGTGTTTTACCATTTTATATCGGCGCCGAACAATACCTGGTATATGCTCGATATTGTGTAGCCTTGAAAGAAAGACCCGGGCAAGAAATAATCCATTTCAAACGGCAGGGAAAGGTACCTGTTCAACAAGTACGTAAAGGTGAAGTCCGTTTCAAAACCGTATGCCTTGTCCGTTATTTCAGGATAGAGCAGAACAGGGGTGAGGGTGAATTCTATGTATTTCACCGGATATACGTCTATGATTCCTCCGTAAGCGACATCGCCAAGCCCCCTTCTTCCGGCCATCGACAGGGTACCGGTGTTGATGTTCTGATTGATGCCTCCGTTGAAAAATAAAGACGATTCCGTATTGTACGGAAAAATTGCAATAAAACTGTCCAGTGTACCCTGCTTTAAGATAGCCTGTGCAGGTGTTTTGTCGCCCGAAGACAGATTAAAAAATACGCCGATGGTTGCTTTGTCCCCTATGTGATATTTTATTTTTGCATCCGCAACGTATCCGTAGGTATTAAAATGCCTCTCGAATGGTGCGGAAGAATCGAAACAATTGTTTCCCTGTATATTGCCGCTGCCCATTTCGAGTATACCGGTCAGATTTATTTCGAAAGAACCGAAGTATCTGTCTCCGGTAATACCCGTCCAGTTGACAGAACTTTCCGAGGAATGGATTGGGCCTCCGTTCGCATATTCCTGCTGAAGACACAGAAGGATACGTGCTGCCCTTATTTTCCCGTATTTACCGACAAGGGCATCGTATTCGGTACGGTTGAATAGTGTAGAATAAATGATATTGTTCAGCATCGGTGCAAGTGTATTGTCCGTGTCTTCGAAGTTCGAATAGAATACCGTCAGGTACTCGAACAATGAAAAATTATAACTGAGTTCCGCATCATAGAACATGCTTGTCCTCGAAGGATCGTAAAGCTTGTATGGTTCAACCTTGACCGCATTGAATTCAAAGGAAAGCGGAATATCGAGCGCATCGGTCATATCATAATCAAAGGTCAACGACGGCTGGTAGTTGTCGAAGAGGAGGCGGGAACCGCCGACGATCTCTCTTTCTCCGGCATAAAAATTGGTCGATTCATCAGGACTGAAATTAACATACGCCTGGCGGATAAAGTAGGTGTCGTTAAAATAATTATCCGCAGTTTCAACACCGTAAAGTTCGAGGCTGTTCTGTGAGAATGTTCTTGGAGATAACTCGCCCGAATATAATTCGAATGCTGCATTGAACCATTCGCCCTGAGCAAGGTAAAGCTGGGGCATAAGGTATGCTGCTGCAAAGCCTGCATCGGGATATTTGACACCGGGATTGAGGAGCGACAGGTTCTGTCCTGTCTGGTATCTCAGGCTTACAGCCCCGGTTGAAGCCGCAGAGAAGGCATAGACAT
>JAKAHI010000349.1 GCA_021815065.1 bacterium
ATGGCAACCGTGGATGCATACTACGGTATTGCCGTGGCATTCGAGAAGACCGGTGAGACTGCAAAGTCGCTCATGATATATGATAAGATCCTTGCAGAGGATTATAATTACAAGGACATCAAAACCAGAATGAAAAACCTGAAAGAGCAGCCGCAAAAACCTCAGCAGATAGTTGCTTCTCCTGATGTGCGGTACAGCATCGTCAAAGAGATAGGGCGCGGAAATATGGGCAAGGTGTACGAGGCATACGATAACGTCCTTGAACGGAAAGTAGCGTATAAAATACCGAGCCTGGATCTGTCCCACCATCCGGAGCTGGTGAATGATTTTTTACGGGAGGCAAAATCAGCAGCATCCCTGAATCACCCGAACATCGTTATTGTTTATGACGCAGGAAAACAGAGCGGTGATTATTATATAGCTATGGAATTGATCCAGGGCAAAACCCTCAAGGATGTGCTCCATGAAAAGACCAGGCTCTCGACGCAGGAGTCTATGAAAATATCGGAACAGCTTGTGCGGGCGCTGGTCTATGCACATGCCGGCAATCTTATTCACCGGGATATAAAACCCGGGAACATCATGATAACGGATGACGGTACGGTCAAATTGATGGATTTCGGGCTTGCCAAGATCATACACGATACCGCACAGTACGCCACCAAGATCATCGGAACGCCATTTTATATGTCACCGGAGCAGATCAAGGGTGAAATGATAAGTTTTGAGACGGATATCTATGCATTCGGTGTGGTGCTTTACGAAATGCTGACCGGCACACCGCCGTTTCAAAAAGGGGATATTTATTATCATCATTTGCATACACAGCCGCCTTCCCCCAAGGATGCTGTACCGGAAATACCGGACAAACTGAGCAGCATTGTGTTGAAGTGTTTGCAGAAAGAGCCTGAACGGCGTTTCCCGAGCACGTCGGAACTGCTGTCCGCCCTCCTTTCGCTGCACGCATAGCGTCCCCCGCGGGTTCTGCAATTCTTTATTGCCATACGCCCTGTTTTATATTAAACGTAGTCTCATGGTACTGAGACTTATCGATATTACCGATGAAAGACTTATAAAAGTAGGTTTTCCCGAAAAAAAGCGTGATGCTGTCTTCATTGAACTGATTGGCCTGATTACCGCTGCACATCCCTTCGAGGACAGTGCGGCATTGTTCAAGCGGTTCATAGAGCGGGAGGATGTCATGTCAACCGCCATCGGCTCCGCTATAGCGATTCCCCATATTATATCCGGGGAAATCGGAGCTCCGTTGCTCGCAATCGGCATAGATAAAGACGGCATACAGTACGACACGGCATCCGGACCCGTAAAACTTATATTCATGTTTGTCGGTCCTTCGCAGAAACGTGAGCCTTATCTTGAGTCACTGGTGCGTGTATCAAAGTTGCTGAAAGTGGAACAGAACAGAACCATGCTGATCAATGCAGGTACACCTTCACAGGTATTGTCCATAATAAAAGAGCTGGACTGATCATGCCGGAACTGCCTGAAGTTGAAGTGCGGCGAAGGGCAATCGAAAGGTCGTTTAAAACGAGTATCCTGGTATCGCTCGATATATACAAAAAGGGTATCGTGAAACACGGGGATGCCAGCGTACAGAAGCGTATCATAGGCGAAACCCTGCGTTTCGTCGATAGGAGGGGAAAGTATCTGGTCTTCGTGTTCCCGGATGCTTTGGAGCTGACAATCCATTTCGGTCTTTTCGGCGAGATGGCCATAGCAGGAGCGCAGGAGCAATACCCCTCGGCATGTGCACGCTTCGTTTTCGATAATAACCGTGCTCTGTTCCTTTTGAAATGGGCGGGCATCTGGTTCGGCAGGGGTGTGGAATCCCTTGAAAAGCTCGGGCCTGATCCGGTTGCCGAACCTGCTGAATTTACGCTCGAGTATCTTGGAAGCTCCCTGTCGAAAAAGAAGACAAGGATAAAACAATTCCTCATGGATCAGGCAATTATTGCAGGTATCGGTGCCGTTTATGCGGATGAAATACTTTTCAAATCCGGTCTGCTTCCTACGAGGACGGCAAACGATCTCAGCAAATATGAGACTTCAAAGCTTTACCATACAACAATAAAAACGTTAAAAACTGCCATAGAAAAAACCGATGCAGACGGGGACGGGAGCAGGTCTTTCCTGTCGCTCGAAGGCAGGGAAACCTGTCCGGTGTGCGGCACAGAGATTGTCAATACAAGGCTTGCAGGCAGAAGAACGCTCTTCTGCCCCTCCTGCCAGCATTGACCCGCAAAATGCATTTTTTATGGTTTGACATACATGGTTTACAGCTGGTAAGTTTATGAAAGGAGGTGGGTCATGACAGACACGATAGTTATGATTCATGGCATGTGGGGCAGCAGCTGGTACTGGGAGCGCTACAAGAAGTTTTTTGAATCCAAAGGGTATACCTGCACAACGCCGGTTTTAAGATACCATGATATGGATCCAAAGGCAGTACCGGAGGCGGAACTCGGGAGGACAAGCCTGCTTGATTATGCCG
>JAKAHI010000019.1 GCA_021815065.1 bacterium
GAAAAAGAAAACCGTTGAAATAATAAAAGAGGTGGAAAATTATAACAGGGGGTACTACACGGGGGTTTTCGGCTATTTTGACGGCTGCAATCTTGACAGCGCCGTGATGATAAGGTTCATTGAAGACATGAATGGAGAGTACCTGTTTAAAAGCGGCGGCGGCATAACCATATACAGCGATCCGCAAAAAGAATATAAAGAACTCATCGATAAGGTATATGTGCCGGTTATTTGAAACAATCAAAATTCTCGATTGTGCGATATACGATGCCGGATTCCACAATAAGAGGTTCAACCATTCAAGGTCCGTGCTGTTCGGCTGTCTGGATTATATCGATCTCCGGGACAGTATAAAAATACCGCCGGAACATAGGTATGGAATTGTCAAATGCAGGGTCGTTTATTCGAGGGGCATCGAGACAATAGAATATGAGAGGTACAATAAAAGGAACATAAGCACTCTTAAGATAGTCAACTGCGATGATATCGATTACTCCTACAAGTACTGCGATCGCTCCGGGCTAGACAAGCTGCTCGATTTAAGGGGCGGTCATGACGACATCATCATAATAAAAAATAACAGGATAACCGACTCTTCTTTCTGCAACCTTGTGTTCGACGACGGGGAAAAACTGGTAACGCCCGCTATGCCCCTTCTGAAAGGGACGAGACGGGAGAAGCTGCTGTCGGAAAACAAGATTGTTCAGGATGAAATCCGTCTGAACGATCTAAAGTCCTTCAAGACCGTACATCTTATCAATGCAATGCTCGACCTGGATGAATGCAAAGTCGGTATCGACAGCATATACAGATAAACCGGAGGGCCTTTTTAAAGCCCGGTCAATGGAAAATGGCCGGCAAATGCATAAGCTTACTGACATTTTCACTTGGCTATCACAAATGAACGTTTTCATGTTGACATTTCATAAAAGGGCTATTAAAATAGCCTTATAGAGAGGTGAGGGATCATGAGAATAGTGAATACTGTTGAATTGAAAAACAAGACCAATAAACTTTTGCATGAAGTAATAAAAGGTGAACCGCTTATCATTACCTACAGAGGAAAACCATCTGCATCTCTTCTCCCGCTTACGGAAGACGATATTGAAGACTTTATCATAGAAAACAGCCCTTCAATAAGAAAAAAGATTAAGAAAGCGGAGGAAGATATAAAAGCGAACAGAGTCACTTCGCTTGATGAATATTTATTAGGTAAAAAGCGCTGAACGTGGATGTATTCGCTGTTCAGATGACCGGTTCTGCGATTGATGATTTGCAGGATATCCGGTTGAGGTTCCGTGAACAAATAGTTGCTGCAATTAAAAAGTTGTCTGCTAATCCTCTTGTATCAGGAACAGGCGTTAAAAAATTAAAGGGATTTAAGCCGCCGCTGTACAGGCTTCGTTCCGGAGATTATAGAATTCTTTATAGGATAGAGGGCGGTACGATCACCATTATGCGAGTCATTGATAGGAAAGAACTTGAAAAAACAATCAGGAGATTGCATTTATAAAAAGTACGGTATTTAACCAGAGCGTGGTTTCATGGTTTAACGTATGTAGCATAACAGTGTGCGTCCTTTATAACACCAATAAGTTGTTTTATCGAATTCCTCTAAGAATGATTATGTCTATTAATACACTCCGCATACTATTCGGTATTAGTGAGCGCTCTCCTAAAACCCCAATACTAACCCCTTAATCATTCTATCCCGTCCTCGGTGCTGCCCTGCCTGCAGATTATCCTGTTTTTGTTGCCACCTGTCCTCTGTATCCGTTAGAATAAGAGCCATAAAATTGATTTATGGAAGTCGTGTGGCACGGGAATGTCCCAGGTGATCCTAAAATATTGACAATCTCAGTTTGTTCTGATGTCATAAGCATAATACGAAAAGCGAAACTGACTCCATTCACCTCCGAAAGTAGATTGTTTGATTTTTTATAACCCAACATGGGTTGAATATATAAACAATTAAATACGGGAGGTTCTTATGAAAAGCGTTCTTTCATTTCTCAATGAATCGATATAAAAATAACTATTATAGGTTTCTAATATTAATAACAATCAATGTCATGGCTGGCTTATTCCTTGATGGTTGCGGTCACATTGGGCCTACAACGAGTAACATGTCTAAGAAGTGGTCGTATTCGACACGAGGATACATATATTCCTCTCCGGCGATAGGTATTGATGGCACAATATATATAGGATCCGATGACCATCACCTTTATGCACTCAATCCAAACGGCGGGCTCAAATGGAGTTATACAACAGGAGGGTCGATAGACTCATCTCCAGTCCTAAGTGTATGGGACACAATATATATTATATCAGATGGACTGTATGCGATAAATGCAAATGGAACTCTTCAATGGACGTATAATGGCATAGCAAATGTGTGGCCTCCTCCGCCTGCTTTAATATCAGCACTTGGAGTTAATGGCACTTTATACGCAGGTTCAGCGAATGGTAATTTTTATGCGATTAATTCAACAGGGGTGCTTAAATGGAGTTATACTACTGGTGGGTCTATAGAATCTTCTTCTGCCATAGGTGCGGATGGAACAATATATGTGGATTCTAGTGACAATATTCTTTATGCGATTGATCCAACGGGAGGACTTAAATGGAGTTACACTACTTACGCGCCTGTATTCTCCTCCCCAGCCATAGGGGCAGACGGAACAATATATGTAGGCTCAACAATTGTTAGCGGTTTTTTTGGACCAATAAATGGTGAGCTTTTCGCAATTAACCCCAATGGTGGATTACGTTGGACCTATCCAACTGCGGCGGGTATATATTCTTCCCCGGCAATAGGTTCTGATGGTACTATCTATGTAAGTTCCGGCGGAAATCTTTATGCAATTAATCCAGATGGTACAAATAAATGGGTTGTGAAAATTTGTCATGCCCTTTTAGGATGCTTTTCTACTGGTTCATCGCCTGCCATAGGAGCAGATGGAACTATCTATGTAGGGTCAGGGGACGGCGCTTTGTATGCAGTCAATCCTAATGGCACAATTAAGGGCAGTTATGTGACGGGAGGCCATATAGATTCCTCGCCCGCTCTTGGCACTGATGGTACTATCTATGTGGGTTCTGGTGATGGCAATCTTTATGCACTTACGATGAACAATAAAAGTAGCACTACTGGATTAGCTCATTCGCCATGGCCGATGTTCGGTGCAGGTCCTACGCATTCAGGCAGGGTTGGCGGGCCATAAAGTACTGACTATTCTGGATAAGGATCATTTATTATGAATTATTCTTGAAATTCATACTGCATGATTTCCATCAGGATAATAAGGAGGTAGAGAATGAAAAAAGAATCCAAAGTAGCAATTTTGGTTCTGATCCTAAGCATGAGTTTATGGCTTTGTTCAACGGCATTTGCCAACCCATATTCTTTATATAACACCAATTCACAGAAGCCGTACCAAGCTCAGGATATAAACCATAACGGTCTGTATCTTGGGGCTGGAATTGGGGTGGAAATTCCCACAGGGCCAGACCTGGATGGTTTTTCAACAGGGGGTGGGTGGACAATCCGCATCGGGTATCAATTTATCAGAAACCTTGCGGTCGAGCTTGGTTATCATCAGGGGGTAGGAAACGCCAGTTTAAATGGTGTTACAGGTAACTGGAGTTTCCTGGAAGTGCCGTATCTCGATGTAAAGCCCCTTATACCTCTTTCTTCGGACAGTGATTTATATTTTCTTGTTGGTATCACATACGTGGAGGACAATGCCGTAATATCACATCCGGAAAGCGTTACTGCTACTTTGGGACCAAATATCGGGTTTGACCTTGGTGTCGGATACGAACACTATATAGGCGCTCATTGGTCATTGGGGGGAGAGGTAATCTACCATAATCTGACTTCCACGAAATACTCATTAAGCCCGGGCGGTTCGTCTACCCTTCCTTATGCTGAGAATGGGAGCTCGACTTCTATAAATTTTGCATTCCTATACCATTTTTGATTTGGAATAAACTATTCATGAATCCTCGAGGATCGCCGGACGAACACCCGTCCATAAAACGACCCTTTTTTGAACACGTATCGATGCCGGGTTTCTCAGAGGGAAATTACCATGCAGTTTTTGATACCCTCTTTTTGAACACCTAAAGGAGTTTTTGGGGCATGAATATGTTATCGCCGGTGAGCGGGAAAACATACACACCAGAGAAGGTAATGAACGGACGGACGATCCTGTAGAAACCGATCGTCTGTTCCTCAGGATTGTTTCTTTGTGTTGCCGGGGAACAGCAGGTCTATTGCAAGCAGGACAGCTCCCACGGTAATCGCACTGTCCGCCACATTAAACGCAGGCCAGTGCGCGTTTTTCACAAACGCATCTATAAAATCCACGACGTAACCGAGCCGGATCCGGTCAATGACATTCCCGACTGCACCGCCCATGATCATGGATAGTGCGACCATGGATAATCTGGTCATGTCTTTTGAAAACAGATATACAAAAAACAGTATTAAAAATACTACAACCGACAGCACCGTAAGCATCGTTGTCCGGAATATACACTGGCCGTTGTTGAACATGCCGAACGCAACCCCCCGGTTATAGACACTGACGAGGTCGAGAAAACCCGGAATGATAACAACCCGCTGTGTAAGGTAATGAACCACCAGGTATTTTGTCGCCTGATCCAGCAGGACTATGACAGCGGCTATCAAAACAAGGGTCATCAGCCTTTGCTTCAACGGTATCATCATCGGACCGCCTCAACACACCGTGCGCACAGTGTCGGATGCTGTGCATCCTGACCTACGGAAACCGAATAATTCCAGCACCGCTCGCATTTTTGCCCATGGGCCTTTTGAATCTGCACGTTCAGGACATCTGTCCCCTGTTTTAATTCTACCTGGGAAACAATGAACAGTTCGGTCAGGGTATTTTTATATTTTTCCAGTAACACATGATCCTCTTTTCCGGCCTCAATGACAACCATGGTTTCCAGCGAAGATCCAATGGTCTTGTTTGCCCGCTGTACCTCGATAGCCTTGTTGACCTCGTCGCGTATGAGTCTTAATCTTCCATAATCCTGATACACCGAAGCATCAGTTTCCGGGAATACGCGGTGCCGTGCATGATCCGTTAAAAATATACTTTCCGTCCCTTTGTCCGGCATATAACGCCATGCTTCTTCCGCCGTAAAAGACAATACCGGTGCAAGCATGGTAACGAGTGAAACGAGAATATCGTACAGCACGGTCTGTCCGGCGCGCCGTGCCGCTGAAGTGGACTTTGAAACATACAATCTGTCCTTGAGAATATCCAGATAGAAAGAACTCAGATCGACAACGCAGAAGTCGAGGATTGCATGATAAACAATATGGAAATCATACTCACGATAAGCCCCGTCTATTTTTTTGACGAGCTCCGCGGTCTTATACAGCATATAGCGATCAACCGGCTGCATATCCTTGTATGCCGTCCTGTCTTTTGCAGGATCGAAATCGTACAGGTTCCCCAGTATGAATTTTATGGTATTCCGGATCTTCCGGTACGCTTCTTTTAACTGTTCCAGTATTTCCTTTGAAACACTGACATCGCCCCTGAAATCCTCGGCCGAAACCCATAACCTCAGGACATCCGCACCATACTTGTCAATGACCTCCTGCGGTGCAACGACATTGCCGAGCTGCTTGCTCATTTTTCTGCCCTTCTCGTCTACGACAAACCCATGGGTAAGTACGGCCCTGTACGGAATGCCGTGTCCCGCCGTCAGGGACGTGAGGAGCGTGGACTGGAACCATCCCCTGTGCTGATCGCTGCCTTCAAGATATAGATCTGCAGGCCATGTTAAACCATCAGTGCGCTTCAAAACAACCGAATGACTGACACCGGAGTCGAACCACACGTCAAGTATATTCTCTTCCTTCTCAAAGCTTTTGCCGCCGCACTTCGAACATGCATAGTCCGCGGGTATGAAGTATCCGGCATCTTTCTCGAACCACGTATCAGCCCCTTTTTCTTTAAACAATTCAGACACACGCAATGCAATATCCGGGTCCGCTACACTCTGCCCGCATCCCTTGCAGTAAAACACCGGTATGGGCACACCCCATACGCGCTGCCGGGATATGCACCAGTCGGGTCTTGTTTCGAGCATGCCCTGTATCCTGTCTTTGCCCCAGGAAGGTATCCATGCAACGTTATCTATTGCCTGTAACGCCGCTTTTCTCAGGTCGTGCTTTTCAACGGAGATAAACCACTGTTCCGTGGCCCTCGTTATAACGGGCTTCTTGCACCGCCAGCAGTGCGGGTATGAATGCGGGTAGTCCTGCTGTTTTAACAGCGCACCGTTTTCTTTGAGCTTTTCTATGATTTCTTTATTCGCATCGAATACGAACTTACCGGCAAAAAACTCCACATCGTCCATGAATTTGCCGTACCTGTCCACCGGAGAATAGACCTCGAGCCCGTACCGCTCTCCGGTCTTATAGTCGTCTGCGCCGTGCCCCGGTGCAGTATGAACGCACCCCGTACCGATATCCGTCGTAACGTAATCTCCGAGCGTAATAAGGGAGTCTCTGTCATAAAAAGGGTGCGAAGCGATAATGCCTTCCAGCGTCTGTCCCTTGAAGGTCCCGATGACCTCTCCCTGCTTCCAGCCGTCGATAATCCCCTTCAAACTCTCAAGGAGCGGTTGGGCCACGATATAGATATTTCCGCCGACAGAGAACCCTGCATACTCGAGTGCCGGGTGCACGGTAATGGCAAGGTTAGCCGGAAGTGTCCACGGTGTTGTCGTCCATATTACAAAATAAACATTTTTTTCTTTTAATGATGACGGCAGTTTTCCTTTATCGTCCTTTACCCTGAACCGGACATAGACAGAGGGAGAGACATGGTTTTCGTATTCGACCTCTGCCTCTGCAAGCGCGGTTGCGTCGTGGGCGCACCAGTAAACGGGTTTTTTGCCTTTGTACACATAGCCGTTGCGCATGATCTTCGACAGCTCTTCGACGATTGCCGCTTCATAGCTGTAATTCATGGTAAGGTAGGGGGCTTCCCACCTGCCGAGCACACCGAGCCGTATAAACTCCTGCCTCTGTATATCGACAAACTGCTGTGCAAATTTCCTGCATTCCCTGCGTATCTCGAGCTTCGACATCGTTTGTTTTTTCTGCCCCAGGGACTTATCGACATTATGCTCTATGGGCAGTCCGTGACAGTCCCAGCCGGGCACATACTCTGCTTTGTAACCATGCAGTGCTTTTTCCTTGATGATGATATCTTTCAGGATCTTGTTGAGCGCATGGCCTATGTGTATGTGTCCATTGGCGTAGGGCGGTCCGTCGTGCAGCATAAATGCTGCGCCGGAGCTGTTCTTCCTGATAATCTTTTCATAAATGGCATTCTCCTCCCAGAACTTGAGGATATCCGGCTCTTTTTTGGACAGGTCTGCCTTCATCGGAAAATCGGTCTTCGGTAAATTTAACGTGTTTTTGTAATCCATAATAACTTAACTCTTTAAATGAATAACGAACACTCTGTCAAGCACCTATGCGCCGGTTCGTCATTTGCAAACGTACGTTCCCGGTGAATGTGCCGCTATCAGCGGGGAACATTTGTCTTTTTTTTGTCAAACATGGGCGATGAGATCAAAAAATCCGCTGTTGACCTGTTGCATGCCATGGGGATGTTGTACAGCACGGCAAGCCTCAGCAGGGCTTTCACGTCAACGTCGTGCGGCTGCGGTGTCAGCGGGTCCCATAAAAAAATGAGTATATCTATCTTTCCCTCTGCGATCATGGCACCCGTTTGCGCATCCCCGCCGTGAGGCCCGCTCAGTAAAAGGTTCACCTCGAGCCCCGTATACCTTTTTATTTCCTGTCCCGTAGACCGGGTCGCATAAATGGTGTATTCTTTGAGTGTACCTTCATTGTATTTTACCCATTCCACAAGGTCCAGCTTTTTAGAATCATGCGCAACAAGCGCAATTACCTTATTGTTCATAAAAAAAGTCTCCTTTTTTTGTTTTGTCCCGTCCCTGTCCCGCATCCCGGGCATGAAGTACCGGTTCCATGGGTCTTACTTGCCTATGCAGAATTCTGCAAAGATCTTATCGAGTATATCCTGCGATGTCACTTCTCCGGTAAGCTCTTTGAGTCCGGCAAGCGCGCTGTCGACTTCTTCGGCAACAATTTCCGGGAATGCCTGTTGATCGATAAGATTTATGGCTGCATTTAAGGAAAGCTCTATATGTTCCAGTGCCTGCTTATGCCGGTACCTGTTTATTACCGGCGCATTCTCGATTGAGGGCGCAAGAGAAGGTCCTGAAATGCCCTGTACGAGCGACTCGACGCCTTCGCGCGTTTTAGCCGATACCGGGAATACGGAATAATCCTCAAAAGCATTTTTTGCCTGTTCAATCTGGTCTTTGGATGCAATGTCCACTTTGTTTATCGCAATAATGACATTGTCCTTGTGCTCTTTTGCGATCGAGAGTTCTTCGTCGTAACGAGACGCTGCCGACGGATCGGTAACGATGATGACGATATCCGATTTTTCTACCCTGCTGCGGGTCATCTCCATACCAAGCTTTTCGATAGGTTCTTCGCTGCTCCGGATCCCCGCAGTGTCGGTAAATACGAGTTTTACGCCTTTGTAGTTGATTGCCTCTTCTATATAGTCCCTCGTCGTTCCCGGATGGGGCGTAACTATGGCCCTGTTTTCTCCGACTATTGCATTAAAGAGGCTTGATTTGCCCGCGTTGGGCCTTCCTATCAATACAACGTGTACGCCTTCCCGTATAATTTTTGCTTGGTCGTAACTTTTCAATACGTGCATGACCTCATCATGTGCGGCCTGCAGTATAAACTTCAGATCGAACAATTGCTTTGGGGAAGCTTCTTCCTCCGGAAAATCTATCAGCACCTCTATGTTTGTTTTTACCTGAACAAGCTTTTTCTTTATTGAAGAAATAAACTCGGACAGTACGCCCGAAATCTGTTTTATCGCCTGCACTCTCGCCGCGTCTGTATCAGCCCGGATAAGATCCAAAACCGCTTCCGCCTGTAACAGATCCATCTTGCCATTCAAAAAAGCCCGCCTGGTAAATTCTCCCCTGTCTGCAAGCCTTGCCCCGGCCTTCAATACTCTCTGCAATACGGAGTTGATGACATTCGAACCTCCGTGCGTATATATCTCCACCATTTCCTCGCCGGTATAGGTTTTGCCGGCTTTCATAAAAGCGATCATTACCTGATCCAGGGAAGAGGTGTTTGCCCCATTCATAACAGAACCCTGGTACAATCTGTGGCTCTGATATTTTTTTATGGGTTTTGAAGGTGAAAATATCTCCCGGAATATTTGGTATGCCTTATTGCCGCTCAGCCGGACTATGCCTATGGCGCCTTCACCCTGGGCTGTGCTTATGGCAGCAATGGTGTCGGTTGTTACGATTGTATTTTTTTTCATAGTACTATTTTATTCAGTTTAATCTTTTGCTGCTTGTCCCGGCAACGCTTATAAAACCTATCGCTATTCTGTGCATATTCATGTACAAGTGTCAATCTGACAGAGAGTATTCACTCTCAAAAACCTTCCCGGTTTGCCGCTCAATGTATGCTATCATCAAAAGCTTGACAAGCAGAAATTATAGCATAATATGAAGTCGTGAAAAAGACTAATTTACTTTTATATTTCAATGGGTTAGTCAATAACAACACTTTGTGGTCAGTTTTTTACACTATACCATATATTGTTTTTATTTAATGGTTTTTTTCGCATGAAAAGCAGGGGAAAAGCACAGAAAATGAATGGTAACTATATGTATTATATATACTTTATAGGTTTTCCACAGGTGTTGAAAAACTTGTGTGTTTCTCATGCTGGTTTGCTTTTGATCTCAACAAGTTACACCACAAGTTATATGATAATTATAAGGGGGCCTCAATGGAAGCGTGGGAAAAAATAAAAAAAGAATTGATTAATATTTATAAGGATACCAACAATGATCCGTGGATAACTATCTTAAATCCTTTAAGTTTTAATGATAACTCTCTTATACTTGGGGTACCGGATGATTTTTCATTAGACTGGATAAAAACTCACTATCACTCTGATATATTGAAATTGGCAAGGTCTATAATCGGCGACGGAACAAATGTCGAGTTGGTAATCGACCATAGAGAAGAAATCGACGTTGAAAGTCACGCTTTTTTACCCAATACAGGGTTTACCCATCTCAATAATTCAAAAGGCCTTTTAAAAAACTATACCTTTGATAATTATGTGGTAGGCGAATCAAATAAATTTGCAAGCGCTGCCGCGGTTGCTGTTTCTCAAAACCCGGGCA
Organism: bacterium; assembly: GCA_021815065.1. Taxonomy (GTDB): domain Bacteria; phylum JAMCPX01; class JAMCPX01; order JAMCPX01; family JAMCPX01; genus JAJYLM01. The sequence continues at coordinate 10,333 of JAKAHI010000019.1, forward strand.
GGGCATATAATCCTCTTTTCATATACGGAGGTGTCGGACTTGGCAAAACACATGTTATCAAT
>JAKAHI010000350.1 GCA_021815065.1 bacterium
GAATGTATTTGTTTGTGGCAGCGATAATGACAGCGACTGCCGGCTATGGCAGCAGTACCAACGGTACAAACGGTATGGTACAAAAACCAGCACCACCACCTCTTGATTCGGCAACACCGGCACTGTCTGGCTATCAGTTATACCCGGGACAACAGATCCTTCCCGGCACGACACCGCCTACGGGCCTTCCTTTTACCTATACAGTCACGATAACCGATACAACCGGCACATGGACAACTACGACTACGGTCTCCTGCTTCCAGAAGGAGTTTGTAACAAACATCTCTCCGGCAGGAACGGAGACCGGTACTGTGGTTTTCCGCTGGGCCGGGATTAACGATCCAAATGCACTCTATGGAGTAGAACTGAACGACAGCAACGGAAACCGTGTATGGCGCAGCGACGATATTTCCGGTACCGCGATCGGCTATACCGGACCTCCCCTCATTCAGGGGATGACCTACAGGTACCTTGTGCTTGTAGAGAGCAGCAGTACCTGTAATAATCAAGGCTCGTCCTTTGTGTCAGGCAGATTTACTTACCAATAGCCGGTGATGTTTTAGAAAAGACCTGAGAATTTACACACACGGCATTGCGACGATCCTTGTTGGTGCAGCGATTGATACTGCGATAGGGCCGAAATAATTTTCAATATTTCCCGATGCACTGCGTGTTATGACGAGGGTCCTGGTCATTCTCTATCCTATAAAAAACATCATCAATTATCCTGAATAGCGGGGCTGTATCCCTGTTCTCCAAGCACCCCATGCGATATATTTCAATCGCCAGTATCCTGCTCAGTGGTATTTTTATACAATGCCCTTCCAGACGATAGATACTTACTGAGGGGAAACTCTACACACTGACGATAATATCAACAAGGCTGGTATATTATTAAAACAGTATAACTTACGATTAACCCCATAAATCAATAGGCTCTGCTGATATGTCTTTTTCACAGTACAATGGCACAATGTATGCACTCTATAGGATCAGAAGATGATTTAAAAAGGAGGCGAGTAAAATGGTAGCGATAATGGTTGCACTAACAATAATAGGGTTTGTAGTTCTGGACCTGGTGGTCCAGGGATTAGGGAAGAAAAAAGGAACAACTGGAAAGCACGGGGTGGTAGAATTCTCAGACTTCCGTGTACCTATGGCAACATTTTTCCACCCCGGACATACATGGGTAAACATACTCCAAAGTGGCGACGTACGTATGGGCATCGATGACTTTACGAGAAAGGCTATAGGGAACATAGAACAGATAGAACCCCCGGAGCATGGACGTATACTCAAACAGGGTGAGGGTGCATTCACCGTAAAAAGCAATGGCAAAACCCTTACCTTCCTGTCGCCTGTAGACGGTGAGGTCATCGGCATAAACGGTATGATGCTTTCCAATCCCGAAGAGGTATCGAAGAACGCTTACGGCAGTGGATGGGTACTGAGAGTAAGGCCAACAAATCTCTCTGTGAACCTTAAAGCAATGAAGGTAGCTGAGGATGCAGTAGTATGGTTGAAGGCAGAGCTCCGGAGATTCCGTGAATTTGCGCTTAGCGAAAACCTCCATTATATCAACGAGGAACTGCAGTATGAGGTGGGTCGTACGAGCCATGACGGCGGATATCTTACGGAAGGCATGCTTGGCCGTATGGACAAAGAGGCGGTAGCGTACTTTGAAAAAGAATTCCTGGACAAGAAGGAGTAAAACCCCGTTAGAAACCCTGCTCATGATAATTTGCACAACATGGTCTAACGGGGTTTATTTATTATTGCACGATATGATTTCTTTTTCGGATATTCGGGGAATATCTTTATTTGACATGCTATCCCCTTTTGAAAGGTTGCCGTTCCAACCGGAACAGGTCTCTGTCCGGCTGTTTCTTTCCTACAAATTAAAAAACAGATACAGGGAAAATAGAATCAATATAAAGCCCAAAACGATCATTACATAATAATCTCTTTTTCTACGGGGGCGTCTTTTCAAATGCCGGTGGGAATGCAGCCCTTTATGGGGTTTCAAAAATCCCTTTATCACCGCACTTGTCAATAAGAAAACGCCAAAGACAAGGACAGAAGATATGGCAACAAATAGTACAAGAGAGGACAGAAAGGTGCTCATACCGTCATTGGGCCGTCCGCCAAGGCGCTGGCTCTGGAATTGAACGCATTCGCGTTATTGGTTTGAGAGCTTCCATATCGGCACTCCCTTATCAAAGAAGTCTACTCACTGTCAACATCAGGCATTCTACCCGCGCAGGGTGCTTATGCACACATACCGGAACAGGTGTCGAGATGGATGGATATCGGGGAGGCATATAAAAAACGCTCTGCCCCGCAGCAGGGTTGTCGTTATTTATAGATATAGGCATTCAGCCCGATAGTTAATGGTTTCCCATCTACCATACAGGATGTTTTTATGTTGCCTCTTGTGCTGACGACGACCAGTGTTTTTCCGGATGCGCTCGGCGTGGGTTTTTCCAGGTCGCATGTGATAATGA
>JAKAHI010000351.1 GCA_021815065.1 bacterium
ACTCGACCGATGATTCAGTTTTCCCAGTCAGCAAAAGAAAAAGTAGAAGAATTGAAAAGAGTGTATCCTACGAAAGATGCATGCCTGCTTCCCGTGCTGCATATTGCCCAGAAAGAATTCGGGTATATATCTCCCGAGGTAATGGAGTATGTGGCCGGAGTGGTCGGTGTATCGCCTGCACGGGTCTACGGTGTTGCGACGTTCTACACCATGTACAACAAAAAACCCGTGGGTAAGTATCATGTACAGGTATGTACAAACATATCCTGTCATCTTGAAGGTTCTGCTCAAATCGTTAAGACCTTGAAGTCCGTTTTGGGTATAGAAGAAGGACAGACGACGAAGGACAATATGTTTACCCTGTCTGCGGTCGAGTGTCTTGGGGCTTGCGGCTTTGGTCCCGTTGTTCAGATAAATGACGACTATTACGAACAGTGCACGGAACAAAAGGTGAAGGAAATTATAGAGGGTCTCAGGAAGAAGTAATGGAACAGATACTTTTAAAAAATGTAGAAGGCACAAAGCTCGCTGATATAAAGAACTATACCGCTGTCGGCGGATACGAATCAGCAAAGAAAGCCATGACTTCCATGACCATCGCACAGATCATCGATGAGGTTAAGAAGTCCGGCTTGCGGGGCAGAGGTGGTGCAGGATTCCCCGCTGGCATGAAATGGGACTTTGTTCCCAAGGATTTCAAAGGACCGCGGCACCTTTGCTGCAATGCAGATGAAGGCGAGCCCGGTACGTTTAAAGACAGGGAGCTTCTCGAAAAAAACCCTCACTTACTTATCGAAGGCATGATCATAGCAAGTTATGCTATAGGTGCAGAGCTTTCTTTTATCTATATACGGGGTGAGTTTGTCAAGGCCGCGAACACCCTTGAAGCAGCCATTGCCCAGGCCAGAAAACAGGGTTTCCTCGGGGAAAAGATCTTCGGGACGGATAAAAAAGTCGATATTATTGTTCACCGCGGTGCCGGTGCTTACATCTGCGGTGAAGAAACAGCCCTTATAGAGTCTATAGAAGGAGAGCGCGGAAATCCAAGGGTAAGGCCGCCGTTCCCTGCTGTCGTCGGCGTATTCGGTAAACCGACCGTTGTAAATAATGTAGAAACACTTGCCGCGGTGCCGTCCATTATAAAGAACAGCGGACAGTGGTATGCCGCGATCGGAGTACCTCCGAAGAATACGGGCTCAAAGCTGTACGCCGTAAGCGGTCATGTGAACAAGCCCGGGGTTTATGAACTACCCATGGGCACATCGCTGAAGGACTTAATTTATAATTATGCCGGTGGCATAAAAAACAACAAACAATTAAAGGGTGTCATACCGGGCGGCTCGTCCACACCGGTGCTCCTGCCCGAAGAGATCGGTGTGAGTATGGATTTCGATTCGCTTGCAAAGGCGGGCTCCATGCTCGGTTCTGCCGCTGTCATCGTTATGGACGAGGATGTATGTACGGTTGAGGAGTCCCTGAGGCTTTCCGAATTTTATGCGCATGAGTCGTGCGGACAATGTACTCCCTGCAGGGAAGGTACCGTCTGGATGACAAAGATACTTGATAGGATTGAGCATGGCCAGGGGGTTCAGGGCGACGTCGAACTGTTGGAAAGGGTATCGGCGAACATCATGGGTAATACCCTGTGCCCGCTCGGTGATGCCGCAGCAATGATGATGCTCGGGTTCTTAAAGAAGTTTAAGGCTGAATTTGCTCAGCATATTCAGATGGGAAAATGTCCGGTAAACAAAAAATGAAAACAGGAAACAGGAAATGCCTACAGTTGAAATAGATGGTAAAAAAATAACCGTTGGACAGGGTGTTACCGTACTCGAAGCTGCGCGCGCGAATGGTATCGAGATACCGCATTTCTGCTATCACGAATCATTCAAGAGCGGCGGGTTGTGCAGGATGTGCCTTGTTGAGATAGAGAAGATGCCAAAACTTCAGACATCGTGTACAACGGTTGCAACGGAAGGCATGGTTGTAAAAACAACGACAGACCGGGTCAAACAGGCGCGGAGTGCCATACTTGAATTTATACTTACCAATCATCCTCTGGACTGTCCTGACTGCGATCAGGCCGGTGAGTGCGTTTTGCAGGAATACTCCCATAAATACGGGCCGGATAAGAGTGCTTTCAGAGAACCAAAACAATTAAGAGAGCATATCCAGTTGAGCGAGCACATAGCCTATGACCCCGAACGGTGCATCATGTGCGAGCGGTGCGTCCGGTATTACCGGGATATTGTCGGTACCGAGGAACTCGCTGTCATGGAGCGTGGAGCTCATTCTGAGATAACGACCTTTCCTGGTAAGCAATTGGATTACGGCTATATCGGCAACATTGCGGATATATGCCCTGTCGGCGCGCTGACAACAAAGGATTTTAGGTTTAAGGAAAGGGTCTTTAATCTCAGGGCTGCGGAGACGATCTGCCCCCTGTGTGAGGCAGGATGTACCATCTATGTCGATGCAAAGAAGTATACGGTTTACAGGGT
>JAKAHI010000020.1 GCA_021815065.1 bacterium
GCAACAAAACATTGATAGTGACAACAGACCCGGCTTCTAACCTTGCGGATGTTTTTGAACAGGAGATAGGACATAAGATAACCCCGATCAAGGGCATACAAAATCTATGGGCAATGGAGATAGAGCCGGATAAAGCAGCCAAAGAATATAAAGAAAAGATCATTGGTCCGTATCGTGAGATTATGCCGGAGGATGTCATAGCGTCCCTCGAGGAAAACCTCAGCGGCCCCTGTACGACCGAGATGGCTGCATTCGACCGGTTTATAGATTTTATGGAAGGGGATGAGTACGATATTATCATATTTGATACCGCACCGACTGGACATACCATACGGCTGCTTCAGCTTCCGGTTGACTGGTCCAAACACATACAAGAGGCTGCAAGCGGCAGCGGTCAGACGTGCCTTGGTCCTGTGCAGACCATTCAGGACTCAAAGGATAAGTATGACAGGGCAACCGCACTATTGAAGGATACCGTGAAGACAACATTTATATTCGTCATGCGGCCTGAAGAGCTTTCCCTTTATGAAACGCAGCGTGCATCCAGAGAACTTGAAACGATCGGTATCAATTCCGGCGAGCTTATCATAAACGGCATATTGCCGGAAGAGGTGTGCGGTATCGAATTTTTTAGAAAGAAATATGACGCCCAGCAGGACATAATTCGTAAGGCTGAAAGCATCATCAATAAGCCGAAACAATACATGCTCTTACGGGACAATGAGGTAAAAGGATTAAAAGCCCTTCAATCGGTAGCCGACGAGCTGTTTAACAACAGGAAGCCGTCGTTCCAATCAGGTATAGAACATGGTGCATCAGCCGATGTCTTATTGGAGAAGCTGGACATCGAAAGCCTATGGCTGCCGGGGAACGCACCCCGCCCTGCAAAAAGCGGAGCACCCCTCTTTACGGAGGGGATGACGAAGTCCCTGTTTTTTACGGGTAAGGGCGGCGTCGGGAAGACGACGATCTCTTGTATAGCGGCGCTGTTCAATGCACAAAAGGGCTATAAAACACTTCTTGTTACCACTGATCCTGCAGCACATATCGGCGAGGTTTTAAATGTAAAGGTCGGTGATGAGCCGGCAAAGGTTACCGATAACTTATATGCTGTCATGGTTGATCAGAAGGCAGCATTTAAAGAATACAAAGAAAAAGTGCTGGGAGAGGCAAAAGGAAAGTATTCGGATGATATGCTCGCAGCCATGGATGAAGAGTTGAATTCACCGTGTACCGAAGAGATGGCTGCATTTGATAAATTCATACAGTTCATAGAGAGCAATGACTACCAAACAGTCGTATTCGATACTGCTCCGACAGGTCATACGCTCCGGCTTCTTGAACTGCCGTTTGATTATGCAAAACAGGTTGAGATGATGGCAGGCACCGGTGACAATCTTGCAGTTAAAGACGTTGCCCAGAACAGGTTTAAAAAAATTATACAGACTCTCAGGGACCAAGACCGTACTGTCTTTGCGTTTGTTCTTTATCCGGAATCAACGCCTATCCTGGAGTCATACAGGGCAATGGTTGACCTCAGGAATGCAGGCATAAATACACAACTTATCGTTGCAAATCTGATATTGACGGACAGGGTATGCATCAACGACTTTTTCAAGAACCGGCAACAGATGCAGATAAAGTACCTCAAAGAGATAAAACAAAAGTTCGATTTGCCGGTGCTGCAATTCCCTCTGATGCAGGATGAGATCAAAGGGTTCGAGCTTCTGAAAAAAGCCGTTGCGATACTGTGAATGGAGAGCGCATACATATAAGATTATAGGGCGTAGAGTGCCGGATTTCATAACCCGTCGCAATATGAATTAAAACCGTAAAATCCCGCCCTTTCTATAAGGAATTTAAAATTATCATATTAGCCCCACCATAAATAGTTGGGCTTTCTAACCGGCCAGAAATAGTCAGCATAATCAATTTTATTGACAAGCTCCATATCTTATGCATGCTTATATAACATGAACACAAAAGATGCGAAATCTCTTGTGCTATGTCTTATGCTGTTAGGTGCGATGCATCGTGTAAGGATATTTGCCCCCCTTTCCGTCATTCCTCGAAAGCAGGAATCCAGTTGAATTCCTCTCTAAGGCGGCTTTCAGCCGCAACCAAACTCTTTATTACCGAACTTCTGCGTTACCCCTTACATAAGGGGCTAGGGGAGTTACTTTTCTCCATTTCTTCTCTGCATTCTGCATAGAAGTTACAAAGTAAGAATCTAAAACACCTTATCGCTACAGCCTTACTGATTAGATGAACAAATTGTTAGTCGCTTCGTGGGGCTTTGTAGAATTAAACTCATATTTACACACAGCATGAAAGCCCGGATATGTCCTTTACAAACGAGAGGGCGCAGGTTTTGATTGCCTCTGAAAGCGTTGGAAAGATCGGCGTTGAGTCGATCACATCAGAGATGGTGTTCTTGTTCTTTATCAGCAGCATTGCTTGTGCGATAAGCTCGCCTGCATTTGACGATAGGATGTGCAAACCGAGTATCTGGCCCGTCTTCGGGTGGACGGTCATCTTGATCAAGCCTTCTGTTCTGTTTAAGATAATTGCCTTTGGTATATCTTTGAAATCTATACTTCTGCACGCACACACATGCATTCTGTTCATCTGCTCCTGTTCTGTAAGTCCCACACCTGCAAGCTGTGGATCGGTAAAGATGGTATACGGCACAGTATCATAATCTATTCTTTCATTTGAGCCGTTCAGTGCGTTTTCAGCAGCAATACTGCCTTCCCTGCCTGCTGTTGTTTCAAGCCTTGATGGCCGATCTGTCACATCTCCGACAGCAAACACATTATCATTACTTGTTTTGAGATATTCATTCACCATAACCGCATGGCGTTTGTCTGTTTCGATACCTGCCTTGTCGAGGTCAAGGTCTTTTGTGTTGGGTGTCTTGCCTGCTGCAAGCAGTATCTCATCGCCGCTAACTTCATATTCTTTGCCATCAATCAAATACGTTAAGACCTTTTTAGTGCCTTTTTTATAAGCCTTTTTAACCGCTGTCCGTGTTTTTATTGTTATGCCTTCTTTTGTGAGCAATTCTTCAAGCCTGTTTACAACCTCTTCTTCACCTTGCTGAAATATGGATGGCTGAAACTCAAGAATCGTAACCTTTGAGCCAAAGCGTGCATACATCTGGGCAAACTCAAGCCCGAGAGGACCTGCGCCGATAACGATCAACTCCCGCGGCAATGCCTTTAACTTTAACGCCTCTGTATGTGTGATAAACCCTGTTTCTTTTATACCATCTATAGGCGGTACACTTGCAGTGGAGCCTGTTGCTATGATGATCTTTTTTGCACGCAATGTTTTTTTATCAACATTGACCTCGTCTTTTGACACAAAAGATGCCCTGCCCTGAATAAAGGTTACCTGCTCGAGGCGTTTCAACACCTTTTCATACTTTTCCTTCTGCATCATTTGGACAAGGTCAAGCTCATGCTCAATGACCTTCTGGAAATTAAAGGATTTCACCTCAAGCTCAATCCCTGGAATGCCATGATGTCTTGCAAGATGCAGCATCTCGCCTGCATACAGCAGCGCCTTTGAAGGCACACAGCCTATATTGACACAGGTGCCGCCGAGCGGCAGGCCGTCATTTATCATGAGGGTCTTTGCCTTTAGCTCATTCGCCCGTATTGCCGCTGCAAACCCGCCAGCACCCCCACCTATTATAATCAAATCATATTCCATATTGTCTCCTTTAAAGAGCGGGCAGCACCGCATACGATGCTGTCCAATTCATCTAACCTCGGTCAATTCTTTATATGTTTTTCTCCAACTACCCGTGCCTTATATTCGTGGCCGGTTGCTTTGCTGGCTTTGTGTATCGCGTTCAATATCGAATCTTGCTTTACCCCGCCTTTGGTCACAACAACTGCGATCTTATTTTCTAACGACGTAAACACCCACTCTGTGCCGGGCACCTCTGAGATGGACTTTCTAATAGCCGGAGGACACATAGGACAAGCCATACCCTTTACATTGATTACATAAAGGGTATCCGCAAGAGATGGGCGCGTAAACCCTACTCCCGCAAAGATCAGCGTTAATAGTGTTCCCAGTAATATTTTCTTCATATCTTTCACCTCCTTTCTTCATTTAAATATTTTTGAAAGCAGCAACGGATAGAATGTTGCTCCTAGTAAAAGTACAAAGGAAAACCATGTTATACCTATACTAAAACGTTTAGCCCATGTAGGTTCATTGCACGCCGCGCATTCAATTACGGGCTTTTTCAATATCCTTTTAATCCAGTCCTTAATATCGTAGAGCCTGTAGACAGAATAGCCTATAGATAGGTAGCCTATGCTCAGGAACAGCCACCTATAAGGCTCAAACACACTGCCTAAAAAGCCAATGGTGCCAACTGATGCCCCGAAGATGACAAAGAGTGCAGGTCCTATGCAGCAGGAGCCGGCAATAAAGGCACTGATCACACTTACTAAACTGGCAATGTTCTCTCTTTTCCTGGAGATTCGACCGCTATTGGATAGCTTGTAGGTATTCATTATATTTTTCATTTTAGTCTTCTTTCGAAATTATTTGTCTCTGTATAGTACTCATTTTTTTATTCATCGCTCATCGCCCTTCATTGCCTCAAGAATGGGACATTCGCTTACAGGTCCCTTTCCCCTGCATGCCATGGTCAATTTTGCCAACGCCTTCTTCATCCTCTGGAGCGTCCGGGCCTTTGCTTCGATGTCTTTTATCTTTGCTTCCGCTCTTTCGCGAACATTTCCACAAGTCGTTCCCTGCTCAAGCCTGAGCTCAAGAAGTTCCTTTATTTCTTTCAGGGTAAAACCCAGGTCCTTGGCACGCCTGATGAATCGAAGACGCTGAACCGCCTCTTTCGAGTACTGCCGATAACCTGATTCTCTACGCGACGGCCTGCCAATCAATCCCTCTCTTTCATAAAAACGGATTGTCTCGACCCCGACCTCTGCGATCCGTGCGACCTTTCCTATTGTCAACGATTCCATCCGTGGCCTCCTTTCCCTCTGATTTATAATATAAGGTCTGTACCATACTACAGAGTCAAGAGGTATTTTAAAGAAATTAAAGGCTATCGTTTCTATACCAAACTTCCGGGGTACTATAAGCATATTTACAAACATTTCAGATCAGAGATGCTTTCGCTGCCGCAAGAAGGAGACCGGAATCAATCCGCACCTTGTAGTCGGGATTAACATATTCGAACTTTATTGTGCCGTCAGTGGATGTGATAAAAATGGAAGGTACGGGGAGCATGTGATGTTTTTCTCCGGAAGCCTCTTCTAAATTGATGTTGTATTTTTATACTGTTCAAGTGTCTGTTCATCTAACGTATAGGTAATGCCGAAAGCCATGTCCGCCGTCATCTTGCTGTCAGATAGGAATATAAAGTGGAGCTTGTGCGTCTCTATACTCTTACGCAGAAATTCCGGCAGGTCCGGACTTATGGCTATGATCTGGTACCCGGGTTTGGAGAGATCTGATTCATGAGTCTTGATCTGTCCCATGTTAGTCCTCCTTTTATATTTCTAAGAATAACAATTGCCGGGGCAAATGTCTGTAAGGTAGATTACAGATTGGGAAAATAAGGAAGTGGGCTGTGTATGAAAACAATTCCGTACAAAAGAATAGAAAACTGGATTCCGCACCAAGTGCGGAATGACATTTGGTGATTCCGATCGAAAGTTGCCACCGATTGTAATCCAAATCGGCCATCGCTAATCAGAGCGAGCTTTTTCAACTCCATTTCCGCATGTATGAAATCATTAAGCCATAGGCTTACAAGTTTTGAGCAGGGGGCTGGTGCTACAGATTGTTAAGACAAACTACAAAAACACTTTAATTAATCTATCAATAATGATAGACAATTATATAAGGAGATTAGAGGTTGGTTTCGATTTATCCTGATTATAATTGTTTTCAACGAAGTTTTGATGACCCATACCAGATCAAGATTCAGATGGAGGCATTAGCATGTGAAGAAATTTTTGCCCGAGTAGAGAGGAACGAAATCAGGTTGGTTTGGTCTTTCATGCATGAGGATGAAAATATGTTATGTCCATTCATGGAACGAAAGTTGGAGGTTTACCGTCTTTCTATACTCTGCGAAATAAAAGTTAGACCGAGTAAAGAAATATATAATCTTGCTAAAGACTTTCAGCAGAAAGCGAAATTATCTTCGAAAGATGCTATACATTTGGCATGTGCATATCATACAAAATGTAATTTTTTTCTAACATGCGATGAGGAATTAATCAAAAGGGCTAAAAGATTGAATCTTGATATAAGGGTTATGAATCCAGTAGATTACATAAGGGAGGTAGACAAGTAATGAAGACAAAAACAATGAATGATTCAGAGATCAAATACAAAGGGATAGAGGTGTTGAATAAAACCCTTGGTCCTACTACTGCACTAAAATTTCTTGCGTTCTTTCACCGCGAGCCAACCGACTATGTTGAAATATCCAGACGCCTTTATAAAGGGCAAACTATAGATGAGATATTTGATAGGGCAAAAAAACATTAAGAATGATGGTAGCAGGGAGGCAAGGACACCCAACTCAATTCCCTCTCTCCTGACAGGTGAGGAAACATCAAATTATCGCCTCATTATTACCTCCTAAAATAGCTGCTTGTGTCGGATGGGTCGTGAAGTCTAAAATATAAAACGGTAATTCATTTTTGTTACCGTACTTGATATTTTAAGACCAATTTTGTATGGAAACAGTAAGGCTATGTGAAAGTTATTAAGGTATGCTTGAAGAGGAACTCTAAAATTCTACAAGATTAGGAGGTTAGGTATATTAAAATCATCAATGATCTTCCTACCGAAGAAGCAATCATTAAAGAAAAGCTTCAAAGACTTAATGAGCAGATTGCGATTCTTACGGAGTTAAAACAAAAATACCTTTATAAACTTCGTTCCCTTGAGAAGAATACCGCTACACCTGCTTCAACCGCCACAAAACCAAGCCTCTCTCAGGAAGAAAAAGTAAAGCTGTTCATGACCTATTTCAGAGGGCGCAGCGATGTATATGCCCGCTTGTGGACAAGTAACCGTACTGGCAAAAAGGGCTATAGTCCTGTCTGTGCTAATGAGTGGGTTCATCGGATATGCGGGAAACCCGGTGTAAAATGCTCTGAATGTCGAAATCAGAAATTTATGCCGCTCGATACGAATGCCATAGTGGAACATCTCTCGGGCAATCAGGTTATCGGCATATATCCAATGCTTCAAAACGACAATTGCTTTTTTCTGGCAATGGATTTCGACAGGGAACATTGGCTGGATGATATTTCGGTATTGAAAAAGATTTGTAATGACGAAGGTATTCCTGCAATCATTGAGAGGTCCCGTTCTGGGACAGGCGGGCATTTATGGATATTCTTCAACGAAGAGATCCCTGCAGTTTTGGCAAGAAAACTCGGAAGCTATTTGATTACCATAGCTATGAACAAGCGGTATCAAATAGACATGAAAAGCTATGACCGATTGTTTCCTAATCAGGACACATTACCCAAAGGAGGTTTTGGAAATCTAATCGCACTGCCTTTTCAGAAAAAATCTGTAGGTGACGGTAACAGCGTTTTCATTGATGAAAAGGGTGTTCCTTTCCCGGATCAATGGGACTTTCTCAGTTCTATTCGTAGCATGTCATATCAAGAAGTACAGGGCATTGTTGATAAAGCGATGAAGACCGGACAGATAATTGCAGTCAAGCATGGCTCCGTTGATGAAAACATCGAACCGTGGATGAGACTGCCTTCCGAGAAAATACCATTGAAGATGGAAATTAAAGATTTACCGGATTCTATTGAGTTGGTATTGGCGAACCGCGTGTACATGAAAACGGAAAATATACCTCCTGTATTACTAAATCAAATCAAACATCTTGCAGCGTTTCAAAATCCGGAGTTTTATAAAAAGCAAAAAATGAGGTTTTCCACTCATGCCACACCCAGGGTAATCTACTGTTCCGAGATTGTCGATGCGTATCTTTCATTACCCAGAGGGTGTCTGCACGACGTGGAAATACTTCTAAAGGAACACGGCTTAAAACTTTTGATCCATGATAAGAGAAATGAAGGCAATAAGATGGATTTCCACTTTCATGGATCGCTTACTATAGAACAATATAAAGCGCTTAAGAGTATATTGTCGAATGACTTTGGTGTTTTTGTCGCACCGCCCGGGACAGGGAAAACAGTGCTGGCAATAGCTGCAATTGCTGAAAGAAAAACAAACACGCTGATATTGGTACATAGAAAACCGTTGATGGAGCAATGGCGGTTACAAATAACATCATTACTCAATATTGAGAAAGAGCAGATCGGCCATATCGGTAGCGGTATGAACAAACCTACAAACATTATTGATATCGCAATGGTTCAAAGCATGGATGCGCAAGAAGGTGTTCATGCCCTGATTGTAAATTATGGGTTTGTGATAGTAGACGAGTGTCATCATGTGAGCACTTTTTCATTTGAAAAAGTACTTAATCAGGCAAAGGCGAAGTATGTTTTGGGACTTACCGCAACACCATACCGCAGGGACGGCCACCAGCCGATTATCCATTTTCAATGCGGGCATACCTGCTGCCAGATAAAGCAAAAGGACTTATTGGAATATGTTGCAAATGCCTGTGTTATAACAAGAGAAACTGCTTTTTCGTATGAATGGAATGAGAGTTCCAGGATACAAAAGCTCTGGCAGAATATGATTGCCGATGAACAGCGCAACCAGATGATTGTCAATGATGTTCTTGATGTTTTAGAGGAAAACCGGTTCCCTTTGATTCTCACGGAGCAAAGGGAACATCTGGAACGATTGGCTGAGTTGCTCCATGACAAAGTCGATTTGATTATACTTCTCTATGGCGGTTTGAAAGAAAAAGCCCGTCAGGAAGCAATGGAAAAACTTAAGGAAAGTACCCCTGATGATAAAAAGGTCATAATAGCCACAGGGTCGTATATTGGTGAGGGGTTTGACGAACCGCGATTAGATACACTGTTTTTAACAATGCCCCGCTCATTTAAGGGACGTATAGTCCAATACGCCGGACGTTTGCACAGACAGTATATGAATAAGCAGGATATCCGCATCTATGACTATGTCGACAGTAGTATCTCTGTCCTGTTGAATATGTTCAGGAAACGCATGAAGACTTATAAGACGCTTGGATACTCTATCAATGAAAAAGAAAAGTGAAATACACGAATCTATCAAAACTAAACAAGAAGGAGTATCATTGGATTATTCAGACTATAAACCTTCCGAGGTAACAGATGTTTATTGGATTTATGCAATAAGGGAGAAGGGAGAATATCCCACATTAACGCCAAGGAGCGGGAAATGGCTTATATTTGTCGCTCCGGCAAAAAATGGGGTCACGGCTACACATTGCACAATCCATTTCATAAAGCTTCTGGAGCATGAGGCTGATGTGACAAACCATAGGGTGGTTTGGATGGCGGCATTTCATGGACTTTTGCTAACCGCTCTTGGATTTCTATGGGACAAGAAAGATACAAAATCCGTGATACCCATACTTTGCACCCTCAGAATAATTGCCTCCGTCCTAAGCTCGATCAGCCTTATTATGTCTTCACTGGCCGTACAAAAAATACTTATCTGGTGGGACGCTAAGAAGCCACATGACTATGCATGCCCGGGCGTTATCGGCCTGGCTCCCAAGAACGTGAAATCAAGCAACTATCTCTTTGCACCATGGAATCTGCTGTCCGTTGCTTTTATACTCGCCTGGACTGCAATATTTATTATCAACTGCGAACGATGAACCCTTTTGGGAGAAGAACCGGATATAAAGACGAAATATAGATAGAAATATATAAAATTGACGGTCAGCCACTTTGCAGTAAAGATAATCCTTGACACACATAATCATAATGTTTTACATATCACTATATCGTGATAAAGGAATATATAACTAATAAGGCATCCTATATAGAAACTGTAAATAAACGCAAATACTCATGAAGTATGCTTTTAAGTTTGGAAAGAGGTAAAAGATGAAGATAATGTTCCTGTGCACGGGTAATTCGTGCAGGAGTCAGATGGCAGAAGGCATTGCAAGGGCATTGGGTAAAGGATTGATAGAGCCATGCAGTGCAGGTGTTATGCCATCCGAAGTGCATCCGAAAACAGTTCGGGTGATGAAAGAGATAGGTATAGACATTTCAAACCAGAGATCAAAAGGCATAGACGAAAACCTTTTGAATGCGATGGATATCATAATCACGCTGTGCAGCAGCGCCG
>JAKAHI010000021.1 GCA_021815065.1 bacterium
AGATGTACATATAGTTGTTCGAGTCCTCCAGGAAGAATGGCCCTGTGATCGTATACGTCTGTGCAGTTGTGTTGGTGTCCTTCTGTACGTTCGTAAAAGGCTCAAGACTGCCGTCACCCTGAATGCGGGATACCTCTATGGTGTTTTGGACACCTGCATTGTAACCGCCCGCCGCATAGAGATAGCCGGAGTTGTCTGTTATTGCAACAGGGAGATTTCCCTTGTCCGAGGCCTGCATTCCGAGTTCGCACCTCGGCGCAAGAAGAGACGAAGTCGAAGAGACAGGTCCGATCCCCCCGCCTGCCGGCTGCGAGCCCGGTACCGGTGTGTACGAGCCGTTGTCTGTGAAGGCCGGGCCGGTTGTGTTAGCAAGGTACTCGAGCCCTGAACCGCTGTCCCTGTATACGTTATAGGACGAAGCGCCCGGCACTGCCTGCCATGCAAGCTGGATACCGCCTGTTGTTACGCTGGTGACGAATGTCCCTGCATAAGCAAGCTCGCCGTCAGGAACGATAGCCGTGACAGCGTAGGTGTAAGTCGAAGCTGCGAGGCTGCCCGATGCCGCACTTGCCGAGGTTATCGGAGACGCAGAGAGCTGCGTGTAATCAACAGTACCAAGGCCGGTAGCACCGTCGGACGTACCTCCCGCGGCATAACCGTAAACAGTACCTGTCTGCGTATGACCCACTGCTGCACCGAGATAACCGCGTACACTGGACAGAGAAACAGAGGCTAGCCGAAACGGACCGAGACTGCCGTACGGCAGGGGCGAAATGTAACCTGCTGACACGGTTGTTGTTGTAACAGGTTGCAAACCGCCGTTATCCAAGATCGTTGTATCGAGGGTAGCAGGCACAAGTAACACCTCATTCCCTTTTGCAATGCCCGGATACTCGCTTCTGTAAACCCTGTAATACTCTGCCCCGGGCACCGTATTGAAGGTCAGCACTACAGAAGACGCATTCGACGTCGTTGTCGCAGACGTAAAGTCCAGAGCCGGCGTCTCACCCCTGTAATTTACGGCGGAGACCCTGTAGTAGTAGGTACCCGCAGAGAGGGTGCCGCCCGATGAAGACGGTACTGCCCCTGTAATCGCGGGGTCCTGCAGTGTCGAGGGGAAGCCGGATGCCGCTTCTTTAATGCTAATCGGAGCGGTGCTCCCGTTGTCTACGAAGCTCGTGGAATGCATGTTCCATGCAATCAATACGGGCTTAAAACTGCCCGCAACATTCCTGTAAACATTGTAACCCGTCGCAGCCACAAAAGCATGGCTGAGGGGGTTCCAGACGCTAACCGGCTGCCATGAGAGCTGGATAGAACCGGAGGACGATGTCGTGGTAAACACCACCGGCGAAGGCAGACTCTCCCCTATGTTGGTTGTACCAGTCGGCAGGTTTGCCGAAACAGCATACACCCATGTACCGGCAGGAAGAGAACCGCCGTTAAGAACGGTCAGGCTTTTGAACGCTATCACCGGTGCACTATCTGTGGTAAGAATTTTTGCACGTTCTATAGCAGAGGTATAGCCCGCCGGAGTAAGTCCGCCGACTACATACACATAACCGTTATACTGGAAAGCGGCAGCACCGGTAGTTCTGTATATGAGCGGTGATGTAAGATTGAACGGGTTAAGACTGCCGAACTTATCAGGCTGGCTATACTCAACACTGTCGAGTGTATCGCCTCCGGAACCATTATCTCCGCCGATGGCATAGATAAACCTGCCTCCTATGTCGTCGTTGCCGGTAACAGCAGCAAGCCCCTGCCTTCCGATAACGAGGTTCTGTGCTGATGTCGAGAAGCCACCGAGGTTGCTCGCAGGATTTGTTACGACAAAACTCGAGTAGTCATAATAGGTACCATCAGAGGTGTTGATAGCACGAATGAGATAAACCCCTGTCGGAAGGACCTGGGTGGTACAGATAATTTGAGTGGAACTTTGTGAGTTTATGCTGCACGGCAGCGCATTCCCGGAACTATCTATGGTCGTGACTGTTGCATTAGAGGCAAAGTAATTCCCGGTAATCGTTATTTGTGTCGCGGCATTGGACGAACCTGACGCAGGTGCAATGCCAGTTATAACAGGCGGTGGATTTTGAGACACATAAAATGCCTTCACAGAAATTCCCTTTGCGCCATCCGGGTTGGTCACGGTCACATCATACCAGTCTACAGCCATACCCTTCGGTACAACAGCCTGTATCTGTGAGGATGATACAAAGGCAACGTAGGTCAGTTGCATGCCGGCAGCTGAGCCGGTCGGTGAGAACGTTACAGCCGCCGAAGGGCTGAAGTTTGCGCCGCTTATCGTGATATTGGTATCTGCATTCGTCCATCCAAACTGCGGGGAAATCGATGAAATTGACGGAGATGATGGTGCCGGTTGCGTTTTATGCGACGAACTTGAACTGCCCGAGCACCCGTAAAGGGCAACGACGGCCAAAAACAGGCTTACCATTAGCTTTCTCATAGAAACCTCCTTATTATGAGAGTATAGAATTATATATTCGACTGCTCTCGTCCCGAAATGTAACAAGACTCAGAACAGCGGTTATATCTATTAATTTACTTGCCAAGATCCTGCGTTCTGATAAAATGATAGAAATTTAATCATAGAGAAGGAGAATGTCATGAAAATAAAGCTGGTGTATGCCGTTACGCTGCTCTGCATGTTCGTTGCACCGAATGCAATGGCAAAAGATCTTTCACAAAGGGTCGGGGTCGGATTCAACTCTCAGATTGGACTGTCCAATCATCTCGATGCTGCCTCTGCAAGATACTGGATAAACAGGGACATGGGATTTCAGGGAGACGTTGCCTTTCTGGATTTCTCGCCTCACCAAGGCAACAATCAGACATCGTTCGGTCTTGGAGGTAAATTCCTTTACAACGTGATAGAGGAAACCAATATGAATTTGTACGTAGGCGGAGGTCTGTATGTTTTCACCCAGCCAGCTCCGGTGGATACGGAAACAGGATTCAGCCTTGGAGGTTTAGGCGGCATAGAATTCTTTTTTCAAGGGCTTCCCAACCTCGGATTCAATCTCGAACTCGATCTCGGTGTAAAATATCTCAATCAATACGGTACGGCATTCGGTATTGAAGCTGATTCGATCAATGCAGGATTCCATTATTATTTCTGATTCCGTTTTATCCTGTTTTTCAGGGACGGGTTTACCACCCGCCCCTTTCAATGACCGGCACGTTGTATGATATAATTGCAATTTTTTAAAAAGCAGTATAAGCAATCTTGAGATACGGAGGTTGTATGAAAAAAATATTTTTATTTATCACACTGGCATTTATTTTTACGGGATGCGGACAGAGCCATCTCACCACCACAGACACATGCAGATCCTGTCATACCAATGCGCAGGCTCTCAAGGCGTCTGCCCCATCCATAAATACCGCAGATTTCCTCGTTACCCAGGGTTTCTTCGATTCGCCGCACGGCATATTGCAGTGCGTGGACTGTCATAAAGGCAATCCCTCGGGTACATCGATGCAGCAGGCACATTCCGGTATGGTCGTGGACCCTTCGTTGAACCCGAACACGGTGTGCGCGAACTGTCATGCGGGCATTGTCCAGAGTTACACGACAAGCCTCCACTACACCCTTGCAGGAGAACAATCCTATCTGAACAAGGTTTCCTGTCCGTACAACAACAATCTGAATACTCCCGACAAGACAGACTGCCAGCGATGCCACGCATCATGCGGAAACTGCCATGTTGCCAAACCTCTGAGCGGCGGGCTTATCTCGGGTCATACCTTTATGCCCATACCTCCGATGCAGCAAACCTGTCTCCAGTGTCACAAAGATCAGGCAAATGAGTTTCTGGGGTTAACGGGTCAGGCTCCGGATATTCATTACACGAACGGTATGCAATGCATAGATTGTCATGGGAACGGCATCCACGGAGACGGTATAACCTACACGACCATGTGGAACGTTCAGGAGATGCCGCAGTGCGGTTTGTGCCATACGGATGTTACCAACGGAACTTCCGGTATAGCTGAACACAACATACCTCAAATGAAATCCTTGAATTGTGCGGTGTGCCATGCACAGCCGTATGAGAATACCTACAATTACACCAGTATGTTCGTCGGCGATCAGTATGTCGGTGCCGCAGGTATAACCGTGACGGATTTCAGAATCGGGTTCAATACGATACCGTCACAACCGTACCTGTATACAACAGTACGTCATTATCCCATAACGAGGGATACGTTCGATTACTTCGGGATAAACCTGCTGAACGGTTTTGATCTTGTACCTACATGGCAAACAACTTCACCGCATAACCTCCAGCTGGCAACTCCGCAAAACGCCGGTGGACAGCCGTCGGCGTGTGCAAACTGCCATGGGAATACAAGTTTGTTTTTGACGCGGGACATGCTCAATCCCTATGATTCTGCCGCCAACCTGAGTGTGGCAATTACGCAGCCGCCGCCTGCTTTGAAGTAGAATACGGCTCGTCTTTCCTGCCTCGCCGGTGGAGCAGGATAAAGATATTTTTTATACACGGGCAATTCATGAATTGCCCGTGTCCTTATAACAAAAACGGTGGTACCATAACCTATGCTTATCCGCGAAATGTTAGAACAGCAGGAAAAACAAATCCTGCATCCAAAGGCCATGCTCAGTGTAAATTCAAAAGGCAGGACACTCCAGGAGCCCGCTTGTGATGTACGTCCTGTATTCCAGCATGACAGGGACCGGGTCCTACACAGTAAGTCTTTCAGACGGCTCATGTACAAGACACAGGTATTGCTTTTACCCAAGGGAGACCACTACAGAACAAGACTCACGCATACGCTGGAAGTAACGCAGATAGCACGGACGATCGCAAAATCGCTCATGCTGAACGAATCACTGACCGAGGCAATAGCCCTGGGACACGACCTCGGGCATACCCCGTTTGGCCATGCAGGAGAGTCTGTTCTGAACAAGCTCGTCCCCGGAGGGTTCCGGCATTACCAGCAGAGCCTGCGCGTTGTGGAGCTGCTTGAAAGGGACGGCAGGGGGTTGAACCTTTCCTATGAGGTCAGGGATGGCATTGCAAAGCATTCCAAGGGCAAGGGCCCGATTATTACTACAGCGCCTGATGTGACCGCGGTCACGCTCGAAGGGAGGATCGTCAGACTCGCCGACATCATCGCCTATATCAATCATGATATAGACGACGCGATCCGCGCCGGTGTAATAAAAGATACCGACTTGCCGGAAAAGGCCGTAAAGATACTCGGCACCAGCTATTCAAAGCGTATCGACGCAATGATAAAGGGCGTTATCAGCGCAACCCAGGCTGTCGGCTATGAAACCATCGGCATAACGGATGAGGTGTTGTTTTCCCTGAATGCAATGAGGGATTTTTTGTATGAGGCTGTATATGACAGCGCTGTTGTTCATGGAGATCTCATGAAATGCGAAAAGATCCTCTACGAACTTTTCAACCATTACAAGACGCACCCGGATCTTTTTGAAAAAGAGGCCGGTTTCAATATGGCAGATGATACGCTGGAAAGACGCATAACGGATTTTATAGCAGGCATGACGGACAGATACGCCCTCGACCGGTTCAACGCCATTTTTATGCCCAAGCCATGGGGTATTGTTTAACCAGAAATGTATTTGTAAACCAGCGGGGAGCCTGTAACAGGAGTACTAAGAGAACACGGAAAGAATGAACATACTTCCCCGTTTTTCCATAGACCTTCCGTATTGACATGGCTTTGGATTATATGTAGTATTCAAGGTATGTCATGACGCTAAAAAAAATCTCAAGATATGAAATAGAAAAAGAAATCGGCAGGGGAGCCATGGGTGTTGTTTATCTTGCCCACGATCCCGTCATTAACAGGAATATTGCACTGAAAACAATAGACATAGCCAATTCTCTCGATGCTGCCAAAAGGGAAGAATTGACCAAGAGAATGCTTACTGAGGTTCGGTCCGCAGGAAGATTGAATCACCAGAACATAGTCACCATATACGATTACGGCGAGGATATCCTCCCCTTCGTCGTCATGGAATATGTCGAGGGCGAGTCATTGGAGTCATTAAGGAAGAAAAAAGGAAAATTAAGCATGGAGGAACTCTATCCCGTTGTGCAGGGTGTTGCCAGCGGTATCGATTATGCCCATTCCATGGGTATTGTGCACAGAGACATAAAACCCGACAACATATTGATCACAAGAGAATACATCCCGAAGATAGCGGATTTCGGTATTGCAAGG
Source organism: bacterium (assembly GCA_021815065.1). Classification (GTDB taxonomy): domain Bacteria; phylum JAMCPX01; class JAMCPX01; order JAMCPX01; family JAMCPX01; genus JAJYLM01. The sequence goes on from JAKAHI010000021.1 coordinate 6,244, forward strand.
ATACTGGATACATCCTCCACACAGGATTCTGGCATCATAGGCTCGCCTTCCTATATGTCTCCGGAGCAAATACTCGGCGGCACGATCACTTCCGCCACGGACATCTTCTCACTGGGCGTGATGATATACTATCTCATAGCGGGAGAGAAACCGTTTTATGGCGCTACACCGCATGCCGTGACCTATAGGATATTGAACGAAGAACCAAAGCCCCCGAGTTTCTATAATCCCGCCTTAACGCACCATGTAGACGGGGTCTTATTAAAAACACTTTCCAAGAAACCCGAAGAGAGGTATAAGAAGGCCGGTGAGGTGGTTGAATCACTCATTCGGGCACATGCACGGCCACGGGAAAGGTCCGAGAATTCGATAAAGGATATCCCCCCGGGAAAAAGGAATATCCTTTCGGAAATTTCTCATGTTGATACGATTATTGATGAAGCAACAACCGATTTGAGAAGGCATGTCTTTAATAAGAAACAAAAGAGGTGATGTTTATGCAGATAAAGTGTCCTTATTGCGGCAACAGTTTTGATATAGACAATTTTGATAAGCAGGGTATTACGTGTCCCTCCTGCAAGCGTACGATATTGTCGGAATCGCTGTCCGGCAACACCCTCATGGGTATCAACAATGCACCGCAGGAAATGCCCAAAGGACTGAGGGTTTCTTTAACGGTGCTCGAAGGCAAGGACATGGGTAAAACCGTTCAGATCGATAAACCCGATTTTACCATAGGTCGTGAAAATGCGGACATGGCATTGAATGACGTTCAGGCATCGAGGAGACACGCGCTCATACAACTTCATGACCGAAGGATCGTTTTGAAGGACCTCGACAGCACCAATGGAACATTTATCGGTACCAAACAGATAAAAGAAGAGGAGTTGAAACATCTGGACGAGATTTCCATAGGAAATACAAGGCTGCTCGTTACCATATTTGAAACACCGGACACCCTGCAGGAAGGATCGACCGGGACCATTCTCCTCAAGGACGAAGTGTCCGCAGAAGGGACCACGCGTATCCAGAGACCCGACGATGTTGAATTCAAATTGCCGTACAAACAACGGATCTATCTCGATATTATAGAGGGGGTACAGAAAGGCGTCACCTATGAGTTTATCGGCGGAAGGGTCGTCATAGGACGAACCGACGGCGATCTTATCATAGACGACCAGAACATTTCCAAAAAACACGCTGTTATCGAGACCTGGTCGAGGGACACCTACTTCATACGGGACCTTGCAAGCACCAATGGAACGTATATCAATGGACAGCGCATCACAACCACGAAAATAAAACACGGAGATATCCTGACCATCGGCAACACGAAACTGAAACTCAGGGTAGAGAATATAGCGTAATAGAAGCATGCCGTCCGGGGTGCGCCTTGCAGCCCTGCCCGAGTCCGTGGAGTATACTTGACAATCGCAAAGAGATATTCAATAAGAGTGATAACACCTTACCCGAGAGAAGGATTGTTTCATTCTCCTCCTGAAGGGGTAAGAAATCGAAGAACCATGCTGTTCCTCCAAAGTAAGCCAGAGGACTTGCGCCCAAGGCGCAGCCGTGTAGGGAGGATATCAGCCGCTGGCTGAGAAACTCGGGCCGGTCGGGTATCCGTTTATAAAAGTGAGAGCAGGCGTACTGTTGTATGAATATAAGAGAAATTTCGAAAGAAGGAAAAAAATTAAGCATAAAAAAAGACAACGCATGGTTTATGGTCATGGTTGGTAATTCGGATACCGATGTTGAAGCTCTGTCCGGGGATCTGACGTCTGCCGTTGATATACATATGCAGTACACAAAGTCTGTTCTTATTGAAGGCAGCGCACATGCCGATATTGTGCTCAGGTGCGTAAAGTGCCTGCGGTCTTTTCATAAAATTGTCGATACTTCTTTTTCCGTAGAGCTTGAGCCTTATGACGTATCTGCACCGGCGCGGCATGCAGTAGCAAAAACCGAACTTGACGCTGAATTTTATGTCAATGATGAGTTTGATCCGGAAGCCGTTGTTTTTGAGCAGATCATGCTTAATTTACCGCTGTATCCTTTATGTAATCCCTCGTGTAAAGGACTGTGTACGTACTGCGGCATCAACCTGAACGAAAATCCGGAACATACATGCACGAAGGATAAGGGACTAAGTCCTTTTAAAAGTCAGTTGGGAAAGATAAAAATATAACGAAGGAGTAACTATGGCACAGCCCAAGAGGAAACATTCAAAATCGAGAACGGGAAAAAGAAGGTCAAGCCACAAGCTGAGCGCACCGTCACTGGTAGCATGCCCGCGATGTCACCAGCTTATGAAACCCCACCATGTGTGTCCGACATGCGGTTATTATGCAGGTAAAGAGGTCGTTGAAGTAAAGGAAATATAAGCAACTATGCGAGTAGCGCTTGATGCTTTCGGCAGTGATCTCTGTCCCGATATAGAAATAAAAGCGGCAAATGAAGCGGTAAAACAGGGAATCGACATCATCCTTGTCGGCGACAAAAAGAAACTGAGCGGTATAAGCAGCAGGGTGGAGGTCGTTCAGGCAGACGAAGTCATTACCATGGACGAGTCTCCTGCGAATGCCCTGCGGAAAAAGAAAAACTCTTCCATGCGCGTAGCGATAGACCTGGTCGGCGCCGGAAAGGCAGATGCAATAGTGAGTGCCGGCAATTCAGGAGCGATGATGGCACTTTCCATGTTTGTCCTCCATAAACTGCCGGGCATTTACCGGCCTGCTATTGTCGGTGTGCTTCCCAGTTATCGCGGGTATACGGTCTTTATCGACATGGGGGCAAACGTCGATTGTAAGCCGCACTACCTCCTTCAATTCGCACTTATGGGCAGTGTGTATGCAAAAAAACTCTTTAACCTTTCAACCCCGTCCGTAGGGCTTCTCAGTAACGGTGAGGAAGAGGGGAAGGGCAATGAGCTTACCTCTCTTACCAATGAACTCCTCAAAAAGAGTTCCATAAACTATAGAGGGTATGTCGAAGGCAAGGACATCTATATGGGTGATGTCGATGTAATCGTGGCAGACGGTTTTGTCGGCAATACGGTGCTCAAGGCAAGCGAGGGTATTGCCGAAATGGTGACAAAGATACTGAAGGACAGTTTTAAGGCATCGCCGTTGAGCATCCTCGGATACCTTTTTTCAAGGGGGGCATTTAACAGGCTGAAAAAGCGTATCGATTATGCCGAGTACGGCGGAGCGCCTTTAATCGGCGTCAACGGACTCGCGGTCATAACCCACGGACGCTCAAATGAAAAGGCAATACTGAATGCCATAAAGCTGTCAAAACGGTTCTATGACACAAAGTTGAACGATGCGATAATAGAAGAAGTGAACAAAAACCTTACCCTGGAAAACAGTGCGAACGAAAAGGTTTACGAAGAGGTGAAATAGATCGTTATGAAGATAGCCTTTATATTCCCGGGACAGGGTTCCCAGTTTGTGGGTATGGGGAAAGAGCTCTATGACCGGTACGAGATCGTGAGGCAGTATTACGACAGGGCCGATCGGAAACTCGGTACAGGATTAAAGAAGCTGATGTTTGAAGGACCAAAAGAGGAATTAACGCTAACCTATAACGCACAACCCGCAATTCTGACCATGAGTGTTGCGCTTTATAAGCTCATGCAATCGACACTCCGCATAGAACCGGAAATGTGCATGGGACATAGTGTCGGAGAATACAGTGCTCTTACCGCTGTATCGGCGCTATCGTTCGAAGACGCGGTAAACGCAGTGAGGAAAAGAGGCGAAGCAATGCAGGCCGCGGTAAAACCAGGACAGGGGACCATGGCTGCCGTTGTAGGAATTGACGAATCCAAAATAAAGGAAATTTTAACGCACGTTCAGGCTGAAACCGGCGCAATTGTCGAAGTAGCAAACTATAACAGCAGGGACCAGATAGTAATCTCGGGGCATACCATTGCCGTGGACTATGCTATGGATCTGCTCCGTTCGCACGGGGCACGACTGGTCAAAAAGCTGGAC
>JAKAHI010000022.1 GCA_021815065.1 bacterium
AGGTAGATGTATGATTGCAGGCCCTTGAGGCTGCGGGTGGAAAAGACATCCTTGACAAAGCCTTCCATTGCCTGGGAACTGCCCGCGGTTGAGCCGAACGAAACCCCGCAGGATGGAGATCCGATCTCTTCCTCGCTGATACCGGAGTCTGCGACTGCCTCCATCGCAGCCAGGGCAGCCAGAATGGAAACCCTGCCCATGCTCCGCCTGTAGTTCCGGGGGATCACCTTTTCATCTACATCACTGCACACACCGGCAACTCTTGTGCGGAGATGATCAATATCATTCCACTCCGGCATTATTCTTACCCCGCCCCGGCCGCTCTGAAGCGATTCCTTCATTGCCTTCAGCGTGTTTCCTATAGGAGACCGGAATCCGATACCGGTGACCACAACCCTTCGTTTTTCAGACATTATTCCCTTCTTTTCCCTGCATTATTATTTCTTGAAATTTTAAGTAAAAAACGCATTTATGTCAATGGTTGGTATCGGCCGTGGAATTTTCCTCTACACCCAGTGCCGAGCGAAACATGGTTTCCACCATGGCTGCAACCTTGCGTTCTTCCTTCTCGTGAGGCGGAGGGATCGGCTCTAAAAACTCGAGCCGGATAGAGGATGTTTCATACGGCGGGAAATACCAGCGGTCCTCGTGGGGCAGGAAAGGCGGTGTGTTCCTGATGAGTACCGGCTGAACAGGTGCCTTGGCCAGTCTGGCAAGCTTGAACGCACCGGCCTTGAAGCGCAGCAGCCCGCCTTTCGGAGAGCGCGTGCCTTCCGGGAAGAGCATAAACTTATAGCCTTTTCCCAGCACTTCCGCTGCGTTATTCGTGGTTACCGTTGCCGTTGCGGCATCCGCATTGCCGGTTGCGAAAATCCATCCTGCGAGTTTGAATAAATAAGCCATCCCCAGTCTGGTACGAAGCGGTTGTTTGGCTATAAGGGACATTTTCGGAATATCGCGGATCAGGACGAGGACATCGAAAAGGCCCGGATGATTGGCTATTACTACACAGGGTCCCTCCATAATCGTTCCCTTGTGAGGAAGCGTTTTGAGCAGTCCTCCCTTTTCCATAAGCCATAGCCACAGGACGACAAATCCCCGGTACACCTTCTGATTGCGAAATGGATCGGGCCCTGCAAGCCTATCGTACAGAAGCAGGAATGGCGTGATAAAATGTCCAAGGAGTATTGCGATACCGAATACCGCAAACATCACCATCATATACAGGCCTTTCAGGAGCCGTATGATAATGTACCTCAGGGATGATTTAGAGGAAGAGGCTGTTCCGGTCATCTACTCACCGTCTTTTTGCTCATCTCAAATTTTCCTTATGACAGCATATCTTTCCGAGGTCTCCTCATCAATGCTAATTATGCTTACTCGTGGTGAGGAGATGAACTCCTCAAGAAAAGTCCTGTTCTTCTTTTCATGCTTTCCCATTACGAATCCAGCCAACAATTCGCCGATGTGATTCCTGTTACGTGTTCAAGTGATGAAATAAATGCCTTGTTAAGGCTTACTCCATTCCTTTTTGCCTCTTTGTTTATGATATTTTCAATTTGATTTGGGATACCCCTTATTGTGAGCTGTCTCATGTATCTCCTCATAGTGGAATTAATAGTGAATCACTATGATTCTATTATTGCGTCTGAAGTGAGAAAGTCAAGACTGTTATTACGTGCATCCATCTTTTCTATTCCGTACATTCCTGTCGATGCCTTGATGTCCTATAGTGCCGGTAAAAAATAAAATTTCCAGACTGACACACTGCTGCCAGTGCATTCTGAGATAATGGCCGGCACTGAAAGAAAAGGGCGGGAAATGTTATGTTGCAAAAGATGAAGGCAGCTTTGATGAAAGGGTAAAAGAAAGGATTGGGTTAATGGTTGGCTGCTGTCCTTTTCGCTATGCATTAGCGAGGGAGGAAGGCTATGCCCCAGGTTCCCGGGCCGGTGTGTACGCCGGTTGTAAGTGAAAGGGGCTGTACCGCGAGCTCTGCGTGCGGGAACCGTCCGTGTACCATAGCCGCAATATCGCTCTCTACCCATTCTTTATTGTCCGTGTACTCTATCATAATGAGCGGATGGTCCTCTGCGTGGAAAGCCTTTCCCAGTTTTTCCATGGCAAAGGCGATCTGGTCCTTTTTGTTCCGGACCACGGCTACCTTTTTTGCGCCTTCCGGCAGGGGGCTGACAACGGGTTTCATGCGCAGCATGTCTCCGAATACCGCGCTTGTCTTTGACAGGCGTCCCCCCGCAGCCAGGAAGTGGAGGGTGTCCAGAAAGATGTATTCCTCGCTGGAACTGACGGCGCGTGCCGCAAAATCCAGAACATCTTTTCCGGATGAAGCGGTCACTGCGTACTGTGAAGAAGCTGCTGCTATAATCCCCAGCCGGCCAGATGCCGCTCCTGTGTCGATCACCTTCAGGCGGTCTTCGGGGTCGTGGTCTTTTTTCCAGTCCATGACAACACGGTAATTGCCGGTGAAAGCGGAACCAACACACAGGTACAGGGCAGTACCATAGAGGCTCACTAACTTCTCATAATGCTGGTGACGCTCGAACGTGGATGCCTGGGATGTGGTCACTTTAATACCCTCGCGCATGGCCTGATACAATTCGGCGCGATCGATATAGGTTTCCGGTGCATCTTTTGTACCCATGGTAATATAGCTTTCCAGCAGTGTTATACCGAGCTGTTTTGCATGGTCTCTTGTTATGCTGCCAGCGGCATCCGTTACGATATGGATCGCCTGGCTGATGCGCCCGGCAGAAAATGCCTTTGTCTGGGCTTCGAGATCATCTGATGCCCACTGGATAATGCTGCCCTCGTGAGAAAGCGCGTTCCGTAGAGCGGACTGGTCTCTGGTATGAATATGTATCTTAATGCGGCCTCCATATGTTTGCGACACAAGGCTTGCCCCGAGTGCAGAGAGCTCTTCGATAGATTGTGCGGATTTTTGTTCTCTCTTGTTTAATTGAACGACCGCATCAATGCAGGCGCCTGATTCTCCGGAGCCAGACCATGTTTCCTGTACCGTGAGGTATTCCCGGAAAAGGTCGTGCACAGGGGCAAATTGAGGGTCCTTTGTATACAGCGTGTTGAGGAATGCATCGAAAAAGATAAACATGCCCAACGCTCCGGAATCGACAACGTGTGCATTTTTGAGGACCGGCAGTGTCTGGGTTGTTTGCGATACCGCGGCCTGAAGTCTTTTCAGAATACCGGGTATCCATGTTCCCCGGTCATCTATTCTGGATTCCTTCAGGGCGTGGTTCAATTCGTCGAAGATACTCAGCATCGTGCCAGGCCGGGGGTCCGCTATGGCATGCCATGCCCGTTGTGTCCCCGTTTCAACGGCCTGCGCAAACTGCCCGCTGTTTTCGTAGGACAAAAATCCGGTAAAAAATTGTGCGGCAATGTTTCCGGAGTTGCCGCGGGCCGAGACAAAGAGTTTTTCAACAATCGCAGATCGATCGCGGACCGGAGATTTCAGCGGCAAAAGACTGACCAGCAGGTTGCGGCCTGTGTCGCCGTCTGCAACGGGGAATACATTGATCCTGTCCAGAAGGTCTGCCCATACGGAGATCCGTTCGGTACCAACCTGCAGTGCATGATAAAAATCATCGTTCATTGCTCGAGTCCAAGGGCATCGCAGATTTCCCGCGGGATTTTGTATTCAATGGTTCCTTCCGGCATTTTCAGCACAACCTGCTCCGTGCGTCCGGTGGTACACCTCTGACTGCCGGACTCCAGCATGATTTCGTAATCGATCACAATCTTTCTCTTTGCCTCCAAAACCCGTGCAGTACATACAAACAGATCTCTGTACCGTAAGGGGCGAATAAATTTTACCGAGCCGCGGATGACAGGGAAAATGTACCCGTATTTTGCATAGAAGCCCTCGAGGTTTATGTGAAGGCTGTCGAACAAGCCGTCCCGAGCTGCCTCAAAATATTTAAAGTAGTGTCCATGCCAGACCACCTGCATGGGATCGACATGGTGGAACGGCACCGTAAGTTTGATCGAGAACGACCGTACTGCCGGGGCTGTCATAGTGCGGATACCAGCTCGGGAAGTGCATGGGCAAGGGCTTCGATATCTGCATCCATGGGACGGTCGTAAAGAGTTTCGTTTACTATTTTCCGGACTGCTTTTACCAATGACGCAAGTTTCGGCCTGCGGTCCAGCCCGCCCCGCAGTTCGCAAGCCTGGACAGAAGCCATGAGTTGTATAGCTACGACACGGCTGACGAGTTCACCCTGCAATGCTGCGTCACGGGCAGCTATGGTTCCCATGCTCACCTTGTCCTGATTATGGGATTCCGTTGATCGTGAGAATGATGACGCTGGCATGGTGTTCTTCAAAGCCTCGGCTGTCAAAGCAGAGGCAGTGATCTGCATGCCTTTAAACCCGTGATTGAGGAGCTGTTTTTCCCCTTTTGCTTTTACGAGATTCCCCGGCAGCTCACGGTTGAACCTCGGATCGACAAGGAGGGCCATCTGCCGGTCTGCCATGTCCGCAACCGATGCAAGGGCGGTCTTCAGTGCATCCATAGCGAATGCTACATGTCCGCCGTAAAAATTCCCTCCCATAAACATCTCTCCGTTGTCTCCGTCTGCAAGGGGGTTGTCATTAGCGCTGTTCACCTCACGGAATACCCATTGTTCGATCCATGCCAGGGCATCATAGAAGACACCGAGAATCTGGGGAGAACAACGTACGGAATAGGGGTCCTGCAGATCGTCCTCCCTGTTTGATTCCTGGGGGCAGTCCGTACAGGACAAAAGATTGCGCAGCCGCTCTCCGGTGAGAGACTGCCCGGGATGCGGTTTTGAATCGGTTACCGTAGCATGAAAATGCCGTTCATGACCCATGAGAGCGTGCAGTGAGAGTGCTGTTGCCGCCAGTGCCGCATCGGCAATAACCCGGCTCTTCTCGAGCGCGAGCACGGCAATCCCCGTCATCACGGATGTTCCGTTCATCATGCCGAGGGGTTCCTTCGGAAGGAAGCGGTAGGGTGATAGTCCGGCAAGGGAAAGTGCCTTGCCGGATCTCATCCTGCGTCCCTTGTACATAACCTCCCGGTCACCGGCAAGGCAGGCCGCAATATACGACATAGGGGTAAGGTCCCCGGATGCGCCGACAGAACCGAGGGACGGTACAAGAGGTGTTATGCCCTTATTGAGCAATGCTGCCAGAGCATGCAGAAGGTTCGTGGACACGCCGGAGTATCCGCGTGCAAAGCACGCCAGCCTGCATGCCATGGACGCGCGTGTTTCTTCTATGCCGAGGAAAGTGCCTGTTCCGCAGCCGTGGTATTTGATCAGATTATTGCCGAGCTCTTCCGTGTTATGTTTTTTTATCCTGTTGCCGCATGCCGCACCATATCCGGTCGTTACTCCGTAAATAGGCTCATCGGCGTCAAGGGCGCGCTGCAGTACCTTTTTCGACCGGTCCATTCTGCCGGTAAAATTCTTTTTTTTGCTGATGGCCACACGGGCTTTACCACGGGCAATAGCGGTAACCTGAGCAAGGGTGAGATCCCCTTCTCCGATAACGATTTCTTTTTGAGAAGCGCTGTTTCCCGAACGTATACTATGCATAACGACTCCTTCGTTTGTTAAATTCCTTTTATTCCCGCGTCAATAAATTTTTGATGCAGGGTATCGTGTCCGATCAGAGGAGCAAGGACACGGAGTGTCCCCAATGCCGTACCCAGGATACCCGGGGCAAAAACGCTCTGTCCGACCAGATGTAAACCTTCTATGGGGGTACGGTGCAGTGCCGCGGTTTTGAACTTCTGACTCACAGACCGGCATACGCCGTAAGCACCGCCCCGGGGACTGTCCATCCAGTCCCGGAATGACAACGGGGTAAAAGAATCCACGACATACGCACCGGGCATACTCCCCAAAACGTTCGCTGCCTTATCGAGAAGAATATTGGCCTCGTGTTCCTTGGTTTCCCGGTAATCACGGGTACGATGGTCCTTTGTCGTGTTTTCCCATCCCATCCACTTTTCAAAAGGGCTTTCCTCAAGCACGGAGACGACATTCCATCCCTGCTTTGCGGATTTATTCATCGTGAAGAAAGTCACGCCTCCATGGAGGGCATGGGCATCGTCCAAAACAAAGGTGTTGTACGGCCGGTAAGAAACCTTATCATCCGGGACCGCTATATGTGCGGCAAATATTCCGGGTGTTTCCTCCAGTGATGCAATCCTGTTCTTGAATGCAGGCTTGTACGAATCCTCCGGCAGCATGCGGATCATTATTTTCGGATGTACGGCAGCTATGACCACCGGAGAGTCCAGTGTCTTTCCGGACTTCAGAACAACGCCTTGAACAACGTGATTCCTGACGCGGATCTTCAGCACCGGGTCATCACAGATGAGTTCTCCTCCAAGCTCCCGCAGCCTTGCTGTAAGCGTGTCCGCCATGTGAGCACCCGGATGCACCGGTTTCCATGAGGACATGAGGTATGAAGATATCGAGGAACTCCAGAGGTACAAAGGACATTCCTCCGGACCAACACCGATCCATGCCAGGGGGACGGACAGTATACTGCGCAACTTCTGCGAACACCCGAGTTTGTCGAAGTAACTTTCAAGCGGCTGCAGTTCCGTGGAGAGATTAAACTCCGTCTTTTCCCCGAAGAGTATTGACGAGAGAGAAAAACGCTGAATTGTACTGCGAATCGTAGCGATAACCCCGGCTATCTGACGGTTTTCCTCCGGGAAAGCCCTGTGCAGATTCTCCTCAAACAGATCAACCCCCGGAGGGAAATCGAATGTCATGTCCGGAAGGATGTATCTGTCCACGACCCCCCCGTCTCCCAGGCGAAAAAACGGTATGCGGCCGGATATGCCGAGAAGGTCGAAGATCTGCCGCAACGGCTGGCCGTCATCCATTGCTCCGACATAGTGGACCCCGACTTCGCAGTCCATGCCCTTTCTGGCATAACTTCTCATCAGGCCGCCGGGGAGCTTATTTTTTTCCACGACCGTTACGCGGTGGCCGAGCTCCGAAAGAACAATCGCAGCGGTCATTCCTCCAATGCCGGAGCCTATAACGATTATATGATCAGGAGGGCGCATAGGTGTCTCAATTAAGGATGTCCATTGCAGTGTAATAGGGACCGAGACCCATTACCAGGATACCCTTTTTCTCCAGAGAAACGTCACGGTCACCGGTCAATCCCGCGGGCAGTACGCCCTTTTCCATTGTTTTAACCGCAAGGACAGCGGCAACCGCAGATGCCGTTGCAAACTGTCCCGTGTACTTCCGGTAATCGATAACCGTCCCATGGAATCCGGAATGGGAAAGAAAACTCTTCAACTGGTCCTTTGCTGTTTCTTCATACGCAAGAGGGATACCGGCAAAGACGGCACCATAGCGTGTATTGATGTTTTCCGAAATATTCAGGCTGTTCATGATTGTTTGTCCGGCATCCTGTTGAGATCTTCCGTATGCGCGGAGTGTTAGCACAGGTCCGGCTGCGGGTTTTTCGGTGGCGATTGCCATAAGAGCACCGCCTCCGTCCGAGGGTGTCGTATCCCGTGCTGCGGACAAATCGAACAGAGGTGAAAGCTCCCTGTGCATCTCGTCTGCCCCGAACAACAGGACCTCTTCGCCCTCGTGTGCCAGCAGGCTTGCAAGCAAAAGTGCCTGTTCAAAAGAATAATCACCGCCCGATGCCGTCATATTGGCACCGGTGGACTTGAATTCCATGGCAACCTGTCCTGCGGGTGCATTGTGCACGGAATTGATGAAGTCGGTCGGGCTGGGGAATTTCATGTTTGATTCGAAAAGTTTTGTAAGAAAATCGTACGTTTCCGACAATGGTCCCCATCCGGTTCCGAAAAAAATTGAAGATGGCATGGTTTTTCCGCCACCATCCTTATGAGCCGCGGCTGCCAGGGCAAGTGCCATCCGGGATATCCGTTTGAGGCGGCGGACCTGACGCTGCTGCAGATCCTTAGAGATCTCTTCGCTGCCGAAGGTCCCTGCCAGGGAAACACCCTGTAAGAATTTTTGGAAAGATGCCTCCGTACCTCCGGCACCGGTCAGACAGGACGAACCCGTAATTTTCAGGCTCTGCGGATGTGACTCGGTTCGGTCAGGCGGACGTGTGTTTACGGAACCGATGACCACCGCAGCGTTATTGCCGCCAAAACCAAAAGAGTTGGACAAAGCGGCTTGAACGGAGCGGATTTCAGGCTGCAGGAGGGGAACGATGCCGAGAGATGGATCAGGGTTCGTGCATCCGATATTCCCGGGCAGTATGCTTTCTGCTATGGACAGTGAACAGAGTGCGCACTCGACCGCACCGGCCCCGCCAAGGGAATGGCCGGTCATACCCTTTGTGGAAGAAAGGGGAGGCATACGATCAGCGAACACGGCCTTCAGAGCCATGGCCTCCGAAGCATCGTTGTCCCGCGTTGCAGTTCCGTGAAGATTAATATACCCGATATCAGCCGCCTGCATGCCGGCGTCAGCAATTGCATCCTGCATTGCCTTGCGTGCTCCGTCACCCGTGGGATGCGGTGCTGTCGGATGATAGGCATCGCAGGAAATGCCGCTGCCTAAGATCCGGGCGATCGCATGCGGCGGAGGACTCTGTGCTGCTTCGAGCAGGAGCATGGCTGCACCTTCACCAAGGGATATTCCAGCCCTGTCCCTGTCAAGGGGGCGTGCACCTTTTGGATCCAGTAATTGCAGTGAAAAAAAACCGAAATAGGTAAACCTGCACAGGGCATCGACCCCGCCGGCAAGCACCCTTTTTGCCTTTCCATGCCGGATCATCTCCATGGCTATTTTGAGCGCTGCCGTTCCGCTCGAACACGCTGTCGATAGGGACAATGCGGGTCCTGTGCAGGAGAGGCGGTCTGCCAGATAGGTAGCAACGGTTCCTACGCCATGGTAGGCGTATTCCTCCGGAGCTACAACCTTTGCCTGGAGCAGGAGCTCGGTTTTTGACATACCTCCGGTCGTGACGCCGATGACGACCGCGTCCGGTGCGAAGTCCAGTCCTTCCATTGCATCCCGTGCTGCTGCGAGCGCCATGGCATGGGTACGGGGAACGCCATCCTCCGCTTCAAAAGCGAAGTCAAGAGGAGCAACGGGCGTTACCTGGTCAGCAGCTTCATCAAAAAGATTGATCGTACGAATGCCGGAAACCGAGTTTTTCAACGAATGTACTGTTGCATCCCGGCCTCTTCCCAGCGGGCTGAGGATACCGAGACCTGTGATAAAAATACCTTCCGATGGCATCAGAGGTACACTAAACTAATGTACTGTTGTCGTGTATGTAGTGTGCCAGAGAGGCAAACGAAGCGAATACCTTCTCACCTAATTCTTTGTTGTCGATCCTCACTCCATAATCCTTCTCTATGACGGTAACGAGTTCAAGGATGTCTATGGAATCCATGCCAAGCTCATTCCCTACAAGCGGAGCGTTGTTATCTATCGTTTCGGGACGAACATCCTGGATATTAAGGAGGTCAAGAACCTTTTTCTTCAGCTCTTCGATTAATTTCTCGACGGGTAATTTCTCAATTTGCAACTTTTCTGTCTGTGTTTCCTGCATGTTCCATTTTCTCCTTAATATATTCTGAAATAAGCCGGATATTGGTGAGCTTCGGATAATCGGCTTCTTCTATGTTTATGGCGAATTCACCTTTCAGTACCAGCACGACGGTGATAAGATCCATGCTGTCTATTCCCAATTCTTCCATGAGATGCATTTCCGTATCCAGAGTTTCCGGAGTTACATCTTCGAGTTTGAGTTCATCGATAAATATCTCGGAAACCCTTTTCTCGATTTCTTTGACTGTCAGATTTTTGGTATTTGTTATCATAACTATCTCCTCGTGGTTACTAATTTCTTATGAACAGTTTTTATTAAAAACGCAACGCATTGTCAAGTAGTGCGGTGTTACCGCACCGGCAACTAACTTATTGATTGTGTAGGTTTTTCAAAACCGGACTTTTGGTAAGATAAACCAAGCGACAAATTTCCTCCTGTTGTTTTGTACAATCCTATCCTTTTGCACACGCCGCGTTCTCTCCTTGGTTATACCGGCTCTGTCTTTTTGCCAGCCGGTGACAGAAGATGGAATGGGGACGTGTCCACGTATTGCACAGTCCATAGAACATGCACATAGATGAAGGCGCGGTCAGACAGCTTTGCCATGTATACTATTTTAGCATACTATTTGACA
>JAKAHI010000023.1 GCA_021815065.1 bacterium
ATAGGAAAAGAGCTGACATCTCTCGGATTCAAGCTGGAATATGTCGGCGATCCCATTGGCCAGTTTATTAACGACGGCTACCTGCCCATGGTGTTTTAACACAACACGCAGGCATTGCCGGAGACGAATGTTACGATACGCCGGTAATCAGCAGTATTCAGACTGTGCCGGTTAAGGAAAAGGTACGGCAAGAAAAAAACTCTAAAAAGGAAGATAAGAAATGAGCGAAAAGGTTTTGACTATAGGACACAGCCCGGATGCAGACGATGCGTTTATGTTTTATGCGCTCACGCATAATAAACTGCCCATAACAGGCATGAAATTCGAGCACGTATTGACGGATATAGAGTCTCTGAACAAACGTGCAATGAGAAAGGGTAACGGCGAACAGACTTTGCTTGATATAACTGCGGCTTCACTGCATGCATATCCCTATATAGCGAAGGACTATCAGATACTGTCATGCGGTGCGAGTATGGGTAAGGGATACGGCCCCATCGTTGTGAGCAAGGATACGAGGCTTGCGGGCGGTACGGAAATAGCCGTACCCGGAGAGTACACCTCTGCACTCCTCGCCTTAAAGCTCTTTATGACGGATTTCAAATACCGTGTCATGCCGTTCGACAAGATCATGCCTGCGGTCATGAACGGTGAGGTCAAGGCGGGTCTTATCATACACGAGGGACAGATCACCTACGCCGACGACGGGCTGAACATCGTTGTGGATCTCGGCAAGTGGTGGCTCGAAAAAACAGGCCTGCCGCTTCCCCTCGGTATCAACCTTGTCCGCCGCACTCTCGACGAAAAGCTGAAGCACACGATTAATCAGTCCATAAAGGACAGCATCGCCTATGGTTTTGCCCATGAGGATGAGGCCATGAGCTATGCAGCGAAATACTCCAGGGGACTCGATATGAAAAGGGTCAAGCAGTTCGCCCTGATGTATGTCAACGCCTATACCCTGGAACCCGGCAAGGAAGGCAGGGCTGGCATCGAGGAGTTCATCAAACAGGCAGCCGCCAATAAACTGATACCGGATGTAAAGGTTGAATTCATCTCCTGACTGGATACATTCTGATCGGACATGTATTTTTACCAAACGTTGATGTCCGCCCACTTTACCAGTTTCTAGGATGTTATTCGATAAATTTTGTAACTTTATAGTATATATCTCCCGGTGCACCGTTAGCGGCGAGCTTTCAATCAAAAATGATACAGGAACGCAATGTTTACAGAAGTAGCACTTCCGTCTATAGCCGATGACGGGCGGGTGATCGTGACCCCTGGACTTGTTGACGCCACGGATATCTTGGTAGAGGTCAGGTAATGATAAATAACCTCTCCACCAAGTGACCAATTGTTGGTTATATAGTATTCATATCCAAGTCCAAGATCAATCCCGATATCCGGACCTAAGGTTAAAGTTAAGTTGATTGGGGTTGTTATTGCATCATTATCATTAGCGTATGCAACACCTACAAGGAAAAATAAATCACTGGCTGAAGAAAGGGGGATAATAGGTTTTATGTTAATGTAAGGCAATTCCATAAAATCCCATGTACCTGTTGTACCGTTCTGACTGATGTTCCCTATCCCCTGATTATATCCAAGTTCAACAGCGAGATTCCTGATAAATTGATACCCGACCCTGATTGCCCAGCCATAGCCTGTTGCAAAGCCGTCTTTATCGGGTCCGGTGGGAATTTCCAAACCAAGGCCGGCTCCGACATATAGCCCCGCATGATCTGTTCCTTGAGCTTGGTACGTTCCTTGTGACCTGTTATAATACCCTGCAAATGCTGTTGAACAGAAACAGAAGCTTATACTTAAAACCAGAGCGAAAAATACTACGTTTTGTCTTCCTCTCATTTTCATCCTCCTTATCTTATCTCTATTGAGCCTAAAAATTTCCACCCCCAGGGAATTCAGGGCCCGCGTATGGGAAATATTGAGGACCTTTGGTTATCCCGGTCAACTCGTCCACGGCATTGTCTCCGTAATCCGTCACCCAGACATTTCCAGAGCTATCTATCGCTATACCTTCTGGTGATGATCCGACAGTATAGGTTCCCACAGTTATACCGCTTGAGTTGATCTCAGTTAGGGTGCCGTCGCCCCAATTGGCTACCCAGACATTATCTAATGCATCTATGGCTATACCCTCAGGAAACCATCCGACAGTATAGGTTCCCATAGTTATGCCGCTTGAGTTCAATTCGGTAACAGTGTTATTTTCATTATTCGCTACCCAGACATTCCCGGAGCTATCGATGGCTATTCCTTCAGGATATCTTCCAACACCATAGGTCCCTATTGTTATACCACTGGAATTAAGTTCGGTAACAGTGCCATTACTGTTACAGCTAAAATCATTACCACAAAAATTTGTTGTCCAGATATTTCCGGAGCCATCTATCGCTATACCTTTGGGAGTATTCCCAACACCATATGTTCCTATGGTTATACCGCTCGAGTTGAACTTAGTAACAGTATTGCTATTCCCATTAACAATCCATACATTTTCAGCACTGTCTATAGCTATGGCATTATCTGCTAATCCAATACCATAAGTCCCTATTGTTGCACCGCTTGAATTGAATTCCAAAACATTAACGGCATTGGCAATCCAGACATTCCCGGAGCTATCGATGGCTATTCCTTCAGGATACCATCCGACATTGTAGGCTCCTACGGTTATACCGCTTGAGTTTAGCTCAGAAATTGTTGCGTCGTCATAATTCGCTACCCATACATTCCCTGAGCTATCTATGGCTATTCCTTCAGGCCATTTCCCGACACTATAGATATACTCATCAGCTACTGCGTAAACGGAATTTGACGGGAAGCTCTCGCCATAGCTATTCACCGCTGTGACAACATAGTTGTAAGTGACCCAAGGCGTTAATCCTGTCTGTGTATATGGACTCATCACATTTGTAATCTTTATACTGTTTCCCGGCGGGTTTGACCAATAGAGATTGTAAGATGTCGCATTCGTTACACTGTCCCAGCTAATCGTTATCTGTGTGCCGCTTGCAATAGCTTTAACACCCGTCGGCGCTGACGGAGGTAAGCCCGTAGCAGATGGTGTTGCAGAGGCCTGGTTCGATGCAGCACTCTCGCCATAGTTGTTAATTGCCGTGACTATACAGTAATAGGTAACCCCGTTTGATAATCCTGCTATGGTATAATCACTTGTCACCCCACTGATCTTTGTACCGTTCCCTTTGTTTACACCCGATGAGGTTGACCAATAGATATTATAAGAGGTTGCACTAAGTACATTGCCCCATTTTACCGTTACCTGCGCCAGACCTGCAACTGCTACAACATTGGTCGGCGCTGATGGTGGATTGCCTTTCGACCCGCTGCTTTTGCTTCCACAGTTATTCATAAAGGCAATCAAAATAATCAAGCTTGTAATTAAAAAGACTTTTAATTTAATCATGTAATTCACCTTTTTGACCATTTTTTGCCAACTGGTTGGCACAGATTAGCTTATTGTAATGAGGTTGTGAATTGCCACTTCCCCAAACTACCAGCGGGATTAATTGGTGCATATTCCACCGAATTGTTATTACCAGTTTGTGCCCCATCTATTGCATATATGTACCCATTGTACGCAACTACCTCGGGATCACACCTTGATACATTCATTGTTGTTGTGCTCTGCCATGTCCCGAGACTACCGTCAGAGTAGATAGGAATATACATTATTTTATTACTATTAGAACAATCGTGTCTGCTTGAAACAGAAAACGTATTGGAACCGATTGAGTATATATATTTGTTATACAGAACTATCGAACCAGTAGCAGTAAATCCTGACAATGTATTGGCTATGGTAGAGAAATTCCATCCAGCAAGGCTGCCGTCTGGATTTATATCTGTATATACATAAGATTGTGCGTTTTGAAATATATATATTCTGTTATTATAGACTACGGGAAAAGCATTATAGCAAAGGGGACAATCCATGCTACTCGTGGAAATCCATGTTCCTATACTCCCATCAGAATTTATGGGAGCATATAAGAAGGGAGGTTCGTCAAAGGAAAAAACATACATCCCACCTATTATATAAGCATACCCATTTGCCATGAGAGACGTAAAACCTATTCTCAATGTACCTTGTGTGAAATATGTATTGTCTGTTAGCCTAAAGCCTGTAGAAAAGGATGTGGTTGTTGAGAATTGGCCAACTGAACCATCCTGATTTAATAAAGTGTATATAGGGGTGTTATAATTAAGTGAACCCATGTTGAGGACATATAAGTAGCTTTGACTGAAATTAGTATAAAAGCCGGTTATGCCATCGTATATGACACCAGCATTCCCCAATATATTAGAGATATTATTGCATGATGGGTTTTGCCATAAGCCTAAAGAGCCATCAAGATTGATTTTTGCGTAAGATATCATGCAATTATTAAATCCTATTCCTAATACATAAACAAAATTGTTTGCTGTTGTCGCTCCAAGAATTTCGGTAGGTGCCGGTGAACCCGGGGCTGACGCGCATCCCATCAAAGTTATCAAAATGATAAGGAAAAGAAATAACGTGCTATAAAAAGAACCTGATGAGATTACTTCTGAATCAAGGGCGCATTGCAATGCCGGAATAAAGATAGTCCTATCGTCTATGTGTGTATGGCTCAGAGGAGGAAGTACCCGTAACCTGTAACGAAACAAGTCCATTACCTCTCCTTAATATTAATATTTTGATAACATGCTGCGCTATAGATGTCAAGGCGTTATAGGCATCCTATCTTAAAAATGTATTTTATCACGGCAACCAGCGTTGTATGAAAACCGTATTCTCTCGAACGGCGTAGCTCGAAAAATGTATTTGGAAATAAATAAGAGACCTGCTTATTGTACCTACAAAAAGAAAATGGGGGTGATCGGGGAACGCATGCAGGGAGTGGAGGATCGGGGGCACTTGACCGGCAGAGGATGTCTATATTTTAAAAATAGAATCGTATTTTTGGATCATACTCAGTGCATGATCTCCATCCAGTACGTTTTGAAGTCGAAGCCGCGGAATGTCGGGCTGGTTTTATTGTGGCATTGCACGCAGGTCTGCGCTGCATGACGGTTCAAACCCGCGTCCCAGACCTTTTTATAATTTTTCATCGTGTCCATGTCCGAATAATCGCTTCCTGGACCGTGGCACGCCTCACACTGCACGTTGGGGAATGCTGCAGTACCGCCTGTCGTGTGGCATGACAGACATTGAGGGTTTGTCTTTTCCTTCGCAGGTAAAGCATCATATGCCCTGGCATGTGCACTTGCCTCCCATACCTTGTACTGGTTTTCATGGCACATCTTGCACGCTTCAACGCCGACGTATGTGCGGGGAGCGGCCATTCCGCGGGACGCAGAAGATATCAAAGACAATGAAAGCACGGCAACAATCAGGAGCGCTCTTTCAAAATTATTCTTTTTCATACGGTAACCTCCGATCTCCAGTCTCAAACATCATGGATAATCTCAACCGGTCCTTCTTCTTTTTCCTCGACATGGACAAAAACATTGAGGTACTTTGCCGCATAAGCAAAAGCCAGGAATCCCATGGTCACGAGGAATACGGAGATCATTATCTCACCAAAGGCCGGGAAATACGTTGTTCCCGACGAGGCCTCTACGCCGGTTATTGCAACATCAAGTCTGTTCATGATAAATCCGATCACGATAAACAACGATGTGACAAACAATCCCTTTGCACTCGTCCTTACGGCAGGGATCAAAAGCAGGAAAAACGGTATTACAACCTGCACGAGTGTCTCTATATCGAACATGATGCTTTCAAATCTTGTTGAAAAAATATCGCCAAGCACCCCCCTGCCGGCCATATCCAGTATCTTTATGGTAAGGTAAAATGCCATGACAAGCACATTGACCCTTGCGAGGCCATTGAGGAGGTTGAGCTCTATGCCCTTGCCGAGGAACCTCATGCTGAGAAAAGATTCCATCGTCACCATTGCGAGACCGACGGACACCGCAGAGATGAAAAAGAACAGGGGAAGATACGGTGAGTACCACAGTGCGTACAACTTCGTCGGAACTATCAGGAACAGAGAGCCAAGCGATGATTGATGCAGGGTCGAAAGTATGACGCCCAGAATGGACAGCGGTATAATCAGTATGTGGATGAGATGATTCAGCCTGTGCCACTTCAATCGCTCGAAAACAACGGTACTGAACTCGAGTCCCAGGACCGAAAGATAGAGCATAACACACCATGCGACCTCAAACATCACGGAATGGGGATTCCAGAAGACGATGGGGTGCCATACGTCGAACCACTTCCCAAGGTCGTACAGCAGACCGACTGCAACAAGTGAGTACCCTAAAAAGCCGGTGAGTATTGCAGGCCTGAGGATTGGTTTATACTCATCGATGCGGAAAATGTAGACGGTCAGCGCAATGATAAATGCACCGGCTGCAAGGCCGACGCCGGTTACCACATCGAATCCTACCCATAAGCCCCACGGGTATTTATTACTCAGGTTCGTGACGGCACCAAGGCCTTTTGTGTACCGTAGAACGGTATAGTATAAACCGAGTATCGTTATTGCGGCAATTACAATTCTCCAGAATGTTACCTTCGGCAGTTTCATAAATACCTCTCAATGTTCCGCATCTTTGACCTTTTCTCTCCTGTTTGTTAGCCACCATAAGCCGGCGATCATGGCTCCTCCCATCAGGACCTTCGGCGTTAAAAAACTACGCTTTTTCAGCCTGTCCGCCAGCACCTTGAGCTGCTCTTGTTTGATATCAACGGAGGGTTGCTTATACGCTGTAGGTTGATTGAATAGTTTCGCTAAGATTGTATTAAATAGATTCATGGCTTATCTCCTTTACCCGTGAGCTTTTTTTGTTCTTTGTGCTTGATTTCGAACTTTTTGACCTCATCCCTGCGGCTGGTTATCCACCATATGCCTGTCAATACAACACCTCCCACGACCACGATGGTTGGTACCTTTTCCAGGGCAGCCCATGTATACACCGGAAGAGGCTTGTCCGGCAGGTTTATATTGAACGGTTCACCGAGTTTCTCAAACGGAACATTAGACAGATACAGCACCGAGGTACCGCCGACTTCCTCCAGGCCATAGAGGTGATCCACATAGGTATGCGGATTGTCTTTGATCCTTTTCTGCGCTTCTTCGATGAGCTGATCCCGATCACCGAATATGCTGGCACCGGTCGGACATGCCGCAGTGCAGGCCGGTTCAGAGCCTTCCGCAACCCTGTCCGCGCACATATAGCATTTCTGTATGTAGGGAACCACCCTGTCCCACTGATACTTCGGCACACTGAAGGGACAGGAATACATACAATACCTGCAGCCGATGCATTTGTCTTTGTCGTAGGTAACCGGACCTGCAGCCGTCTTTGTGAAAGCCCCTACAGGACAGACCGATACACACGTAGGATTCTGGCAGTGCATGCACATCCTTCTTACATAGGTACCGGGTAGTCTTTCCTGGACCACGGTATAGGCTGTTGCAGAGAGGTTGTTCTCAAGATCAAGGGGCAGACCGTTTCGCATCTTACATGCCTTTTCGCAAGCACCGCAGCCTATACATTTGGTTATGTCAATGAGAATACCCATCTTGGCCATATATCTGCTCCTTTCTGGTTATAACCTATCACACTCTGCACCCGTTTAAAATCATATATGCGTATGACCGTTTCTAACGGGGTTTACCGAGGAACTCTTCTTCAAAATATTTCACGGCCTTTTCGTCCATGCGGCTCAGCATACCTTCCGAAAGGCAGCCGCCATCCTGACTTGTACGCCCGACTTCGTACTGCAGTTCATCCTTTACGTAGTGAAGGTTTTCCCCAAGCGCAAATTCACGGAACCTCCGGATCTCCGCCTTGAGCCATTCGACGGCATCTTCCGCGATCTTCATTGCCTTGAGGTTTGCAGAAAGGTTTGTGGGCTTTACCGCCAGTATCCAGCCGCTGTGGTATGCACTCTTTGCAACCTCAGCAGGATTGGCAAGCATGAGTTTGTTTATCGCGGCTACCTCGCCATCGACCGGCGACAGGAACGAAAGCGTTTTATTGCCGGATTTTACGGAAAACGCCTTTTCTCCCTGTTTCAGTGCCTTACCCTCTTCCGGGAACTCAATGCTTTCTATATCTCCTATTACCTTCCGGACAAAGTCGTCAAACCCGACACGTACCTCACCGTTGGACTGAATGTTCACCCAGGTGTGTCCGGGATAAAAGAAGGTACTTACCGGAACCCGGAAGTCGGAAAAATCAAGATTTATCTTTTGCTCCTCCTGAGCCTTTTTACCCTTTAAACTCTGGATTACCAGATCCAGAACAACGAACCCTATAATTGTTATTGCAACCATTATCGCTACCATTTTAGTATCCTCCTTTCTTTTTTATTTTACTCATTCAGCAAAAATGCCCGCATGAGCGGTTTCCATTCTTCTTCGTTGATGACAGAGGCAAGGCTCTCGATCATGATACCGCCGTCCGTCATGGTAATACCGATATCCTGCCTGACTATGCTATGGAGTCTTTCCGCTTCTATCTCCATCCATTGCCCGGCCAGTGCATCGTTTAACAGCCACTTCATACTATTGCTGGCAACGGCTGCCGAGAGGAGCCATCCGTTATCATACGGCTCCCTGTTCACTATGCCGGCATCCTTTCCAAGAGATCTGTTTATCGCTACTATCGTGCCGTCTACCGGGCTCATTAAGGTACCCGTTTTGCCTCCGCACTGGACATGCATAAACGCCTTGCCGCTGTTCAGAACGTTTGTGCCGGACATGAACTCCACATGCTGTATCTTACTCAGCAATTTACTTGCAAAACCGTCGATACCGATCTTTACCTTGTTTTCGCCGTCCTGTTTCACCCAGGTGTGTCCGTAATGATAAAAGTAATTCTTTCTGATTATGAAGCCTTTCACGTCTTTTTCCATAACTTCTGCAGGATATGCCGGGTTGTCTGCCGGTTCTTTGCTCGTAGCCTCGCCGTATTGTGTGCACTGTTGATACTCTCCTGACAAACACATGCTTTTGGTTTTCATCTGATCCACGGGGATCATCTTTTTGAGCGGAAATAAAGAGCAATATCCGCACACCTGAATTTTCAGGAATGGACACCTTTTGATGTTTTCCATAACAACCTCCTTTCGCTAACAATTGTATATTGCATACTCTGTGCCACACAGGCGGCATGAACATGACACAGTATCCTATTGATTTCTTAGTTAAAGATAACATACAGAAAAACAAGCATATTTTAACAGTGTAGATATATTAAACAGGTGTGGCAAATTTCTACATGACATGCTGTTGAATTGTAATGACAAACTTGAAAATGCGTTCTATTTAATCCATGAAGGCTTATATGGTACGCAGAGGCATAACATTCAAATTGATAGTGTACATCATCGTCTTGCTTATTTCTATTCTCGGCATTGTGCTGTATCTGAACATCGAGGACCAAAAAAAGCAGCTCCTCAATGAGGTGATACGGGGTGCAACACAGTTCAGCGATACGGTTATCAAGAGCACCAAATATGACATGCTCAGAAACCAGAGGAGCAATGTCTACCGGATCATCACGTATATCGGGATGCAGCCGGGCATAAGCAGGGTACGGATATTCAACAAGGAAGGCTACATCATGGTATCCACGGACCCCGGAGAGATTGGAAAGTTTGTCAACAAAACAGAGGAACAATGTTATGCGTGTCACGCTGTCGG
>JAKAHI010000024.1 GCA_021815065.1 bacterium
TTGCCATCCTGGATCTTTGCCTTCTGGGACACGATCTCCGCCCCGGTAAGATTTCTCAAGGTTTTGTTTGCCCTCTTCATCCCATCATTAAATGCCTCTTGCCATCCTTTTGTGGATGACGCCACAACCTGTGTTACTCTTGCTACTGCCATATTACACCTCCGTTTTTAGTGTATTTGAGAAGTTTACAAAATAATTTACGCCCGACCAAAGCGTTACGAACAACGCTATCCAGGCAAACAGCATGCCTACTCTCTGAAAGTCCACGCCAAAATATGTATAATGTACCAGCAGTGCAAAAACAGCGGCTATCTGAAAATTCGTTTTATATTTTCCTTCGAGGGAAGCGGGTATGATGGTACCCGAACCTGCAGATAATGCCCTTAACCCGGTTACTGCAATCTCTCTGCCGATAATGAGGACGACGATCCATGCGTGAAGCCGGTGGATGGACACCAGCATGATCATCGTCGTGGCTATAAGGAGCTTGTCCGATAGAGGGTCAAGCAGTTTTCCGAGGTTGGTCGTTCCTTGATACCTCCGCGCAAAATACCCGTCGAAGAAATCCGTCAGCCCGCCAATGCCGAACAAAACGGCGCAGATAAAACTGATAAGCTCAAGCGATGCAACGTGAGCCGGCGCCGTGTATCGCAGGATCTCGAACAACACAACAATAAAAGGTATGATAAATACCCGTGACAGGCTGAGTATATTGGGCAGCGACTTCAGATCGTTTGAAAGATTGTCAGGCATCTATGAATACCACCCCTTCGCCATGGAACGAGATGAAACTGTCGTTGTTGTAATGTTTTATGGAAGACTGTCTCGGGATCAGTTTTCCATACCATCCTATCAAAGAATTGAGGCGTACCGACAGGTAATGTTCCGCGTGAACATGGATACTCTGCAGCTGGTCGTGAAGGCCGACAAACACATCGGCCGTACCCCTGATCTGGGTTACGTTTATGCTTTTGTCGGCCTGGACCTCGACCCTGCCGTTCTCCCATTCAAGATCTCCCTGAAATGCTATAAGCCTTTCATCATCAAGGAACATGGATTCATTCTTGAGGTTGAACTCTTTTATGTTTTTGTAATCGCTCTTTAAAACCAGTGCGCCTTTCCCGTAAACGAGGACTATGGGATCGTCTTTTTTCTCCGCAAAAACGGATTTCGTATCCTTGCCCCTGTACCGTTTGTATGCCTGTTCGATCGTAAGACTTTCGGTAAGGCTGACAATTCCTTTGTCCCGTACATAGACGATGTTGCCGTTTAAGTTAAAAAGTACCATCGCGTCGTTTATGAAATTAACTGCCGAGCCAAATTTCGACAGTGACGTTGCTTCCGTCAGGAGCGACAGGCCTTCGGGAGATTTTGTATCGGCGTTTTCTTCTTCCTGCTGTACGTCCTGGTTCCCGGCCTTTTCACTCCTGTCCTCTTTTGTTTCCGACGGAACGGAGTGCCCTTCCCCGGAAAAATGCTGCGTTGCAGCCGCCGGCTCATCGGGCTGTACGGTCACTTCTTTCTCCGGTTCTTCGGTAACGGGACCTTCCGGCACCTCGGTTTGCTCATTCATGAGTTCTTGTTCGTCTGTGGCAGACGGCCCGCGCTCCGTCTCGATTGTTTGTTCCTCTTCATATTCTTCCACACCGGCATGTCCCGCTGCTTGCTGTTCAACAGCGGCTTCCTCCCCATTCCCGTCTACCGGTGCCTCGGGCTGCGGTTCGTGCGTTTCCTGCTGCGGAATAAAAGAAGGGACGGCTATTTTTTCGTGGGGTTCGGCGGCTTTGTCTTTTTCCATCGCTTCCTGCATAATATCCTCGGTCGACAGCTCGGATTCGACGGCTTCGTTCGAACCGCCCTTTTTTATCTTTTTCACATACTCATCCATGCCGGCCTTTTTAAACATTTCTATTGCTTCGTCCGTCCTGCTGAGCTGCAATAACGCCTTGCCGTACAACTTTAAAATCGTTTTGCTTTCCGGGTCTTTCTGCAGAACAAGGGAAAATTCCTTTATTGCGCTGTCGTGCTGATTATTCTTAAGATACGCTACTCCGAGATTCGTACGGAGAGATACGGTCTGGGGATAACGGGTTATGAGTTCCTCGTATATTTTAACTGCCTTGGCATACTGTTCCAGCTTCAGCATTATGATTGCAAGGAGGTTCAGCGCCCTGTCGTCTGTAGGACTGAAATCCAGTACCCGCTCGATTTCATCCTTTGCATCTACGTAGTTCTCCTCTGCAATATACTTTTTTGCTTTTTCTAATGCTTTTTCATGCATGTCTTTGTGCGAAAGACGCTTCATCTTTGCCATGGTTACCTCTGCGTATATCCCTTCATTTTCCAGAAGGCCTTCAGGACCTTTGTCACATACCACTGCGTTTCAGGATACGGCGGTATGCCGTTATATTTTACAACAGCCTTTTCTCCCGCATTGTAGGCTGCTATTGCCTTTATGTAGTCCCCGTTAAACAGAGTATACAGGTATTTAAAATACCTGACCCCGGCTTCTATATTCTCTTTTGGTGCATAAAGGTTTCCAATATTCATGGTCCGTGCCGTCGAAGGCAGCAGTTGCATAAGTCCCACGGCACCGGCAGAAGATATTGCGTACGGCATAAAATTGCTCTCGACCTTTATCATGGCCATGATGAGCATGGGATCCACTCCGTACCTTTCCGAGATCCTGTATACTTTTTCCCTGAGTGCCGATGGAGATATCTGCATGTGATTGAAGGATCCGTAATCCCTGAACAATATTTTATACTTCCTGGTTGTCGGTACATTCGTAAAATGTACCACATTATTACTGTCTATGTAGGTATAAATGTCGGCACGCACGGGCAGGGCATTTACAATGAACAAGCTCACTGCCAAAACGCATACCGTAATTATTATTTTTTGACAGGGACTTTTGAACATAGGTACCTAACTTGTATACGTCGAATTAATGCGGATATAGTCGTACGTAAGATCGCACGTCATTACATTGAATCCCCTGGTTCCTGCGCCGAGGTCTATGGTAAGCTGTATGGTCCTGTTCTTCATGGAATTCCTGACCTTGAGCAGGGCATCGTTGTCAATACCCTTTCCGCAGTTAAAGACTGCCTGTTTACCGATCCATATTTTCAACGTAGACTCGTTTGCATAGCCGCATGCTGCCCCGACCGTTGCAACGATCCTTCCCCAGTTTGGATCCTCTCCGAAAAATGCGGTTTTTATGAGCGGTGAGTTCGCAAGCTTAAAGGCGATCTTCCGGGCGTCTTCTTCTGTTTTTGCACCTGCTACGTTGACCTCGATTACCTTGCTCGCACCCTCTCCGTCTTTCACCATTTTTTCTATCAATTCTTTTGATAAGTCCATCATTGCCTGCTCAAACAGCTGATAACTCTTGCTGTCTTCGGTAATGGACTCGTTTTGCGCAAGCCCGTTTGCAAGGATAAATACCGTATCGTTCGTGCTCATTTCTCCGTCTATCGTGATCCGGTTGAACGACATACCGGTTGCATTCGACATCACCTTTTTCAAAGCACCCGCCGAAATATTGGCGTCCGTGGTGAAGAACGCAAGCATGGTTGCCATGTGGGGCTGAATCATGCCCGACCCTTTTACAAATCCCGTCAGAATGACCTCTTTGCCGCCTATCTTTAATCTCCTCGAACCGTATTTCGGTACGGTATCGGTTGTCATGATTGCCCGTACGGCATCCATGAACCCCTGTCTCGAAAGATCGTTTTTCAAGGCAGCTATCTGTGCTACGATTTTAGCTACCGGCAATCTTCTTCCTATGACACCGGTCGATGCAACGAGGATCTCGTCGGATTTCACGCTAAAACCTTTGGTGTATGCGTTTATGATCTCGTTAACATCCTTTATTCCGTCCTTGCCCGTGGCTGCGTTTGCTATACCGCTGTTTGCAAGTATAATCCGCTTTTCTCCCTTCTTGAGCTGGTTCATGGAAACGACGACCGGCGCAGCCTTGATTGCATTCGTCGTGAACATGCCCGCGGCCCTGGCAGGGACTTCAGAATAAATTATTGCAAGATCTTTCTTTCCGTCCGTCTTGATCCCGCTTACCGCACCTGCATATAAAAAGCCTTTTGGTAGTGATAGTGCCATAGTTAACCTTCCTTAAAAACTATACATGTATTTTTTAAATAAGGCATAACGTTCGCTATTCGCTCTTCCTCGCTCTGTTCCTGCTTCTTATCTACCCTTCCGTATCCTGCCCTTACACCTATTAGCATGGATGACGAAAATCTCATAGCGTTTTGTAGGATCTCGACAATATGCGTACAGCCGGTTGCATGGCCGAGCGTATCTGCAATTTTTTTATTTATACCCCGTTCTACCTTAAAACCTATTATTTTACGTACATGTACAAGTGCATTTGGGCATCCGGAATAGGGGACCCGAACCATTTTTGCGTCCGCATCAACGATCTCCCGTGTTGTAAGATCTATCTTTATCTCGGTGCTTATGCTGTGATGCAGATCAAGCAATGATGCGGCAACAACCACGGTATTTTTATCAATCGGAAGTAATCGTATGTTGATATTCCTTTCGTAAACATCATTCATTCTAAAGTTCCTCCTGTGCCGGAACAAACCAGAAATCTCCCATATCGCCATTCCTGTGTTCTTTAAATTGGATCGTGAGTTTCATACCGATCCTTGCTTTTTTTACGTCTTCCATAAATATGTTCTGCATGATCAAGGTGTCGGCTCCCGCAACTTTAACAAACGCACAAACATACGGGGTCTTTCCGAAAAACACGGATGTTCCATAATAAACGATTGTATAGGTCACGATCCCGGCGGTACTGCCCAGCTTCACCCATTGGGTCGGCGTATAGCATTCGTTGCAGTTAATCCTCGGCGGCAGCCACACCTTTCCGCACTTCGTACATTTCGTACCGTAAAGCTGCTTATTGTCCCGGATCTCCCTGAAAAACCTGGAGATGCCTCCATAGGTATATTTGTACGTAATATCCATGATGTCCGGAATCTCGAGAGGTGCATCTATAGAAGGATTGCCGTCAAGTTCATCCTTAAAGGCTTTTTCAATAAGTTCTTTGGGGACTTTAATCTTTTTTGATGCCTCTTCAAGCCACTGCGCTTTGTCCTGTATCATAGGTTCTCCTTTATCTCTTTCTCCGTGCTGCCTTCGCCTTCACCTTCGCCTTCGCCTTAGCCCTCGAACCCTTGACCACTTTCCCCTTTATCTTATCCTGCCTTTCCACGATCATTGCCGCTGTCCATGCTGTTGCAGGACCTCCGATGCTCTGGACAAGCCCGACCCGGGCATTTTTAACCTGTCTTTTCTCTGCCCTGCCCTGGACCTGGAGTGCCGCCTCCCCTGTCTGCATAACACCTGTTGCACCGACCGCATGTCCGCAGCCTATCAGCCCGCCGCTCGGGCTTACCGGCAGATCGCCGGTCATCTCAACGACGCCGTCCTCTATCAATTTGCCCCCGTCCCCGGGCTTACAAAAGTTGAATGCTTCATACGAAAGAATCTCAGCGCCGGTAAACGCATCGTGCAGTTCGGCAAAATCCAGTTCTTTTCGCGGGTTCTTTATGCCCGACATTTTATAGGCATCTCTGCCGGCGTAAAGACTCGAGGTAAAAACAGTGATGTCGTCCCGTTCTCCGGCGAATGCCTTATCCAGCGACAGGCCGACACCGGTTATCCATGCAGGATTGTCCGAAAGGGCTTTTGCCGCCTTTTCCGATGCGAGGATAATGGCAGATGCGCCCTCTGAATAAAGACAGTTGTCATAAAATTTAAACGGATAGGTGATCATTTTCGAATTGAGAACGTCATCTACCGTCAGCAGCTTCGGGCTCTGGGCAATCGGATTGTTCATGGCGTTTTTATGGTTTTTTATCGAGACCATTGCCATCTGTTTTTCTGTCGGAGTACCGTACTTGTTTATATGTGCGATCAACGGAAGCGCATACGATGCAGCGGCAGTAAGTCCCATGGGATTTTCGAAGGTCATGTCGCCGGAAAACAGTATTGCCTTCAGTGTCTCCGGTGTGGGATGTCCGACGGTATAATTGTAATTGTCCGTTGCTTTCTCAACCCCGAGTACCATGACGATATCGTAAAGACCCGAGGCTATCCACGTCCACCCGACAAATACCGCCGCGCCGCCGGTGGCACCGCCCGTTGCAACCCTTACGGAAGGTTTCAGCCCCATGCCGATATAATTATGAATATACACATCCGGCATGAACTGCCGTTCAAAGAACTCATTATAAATGCCGTAGACGACACCGCCGACCTCTTTCTTATCAATGCCCGCGTCTTCAAGCGCGAGTTTGGCCGCATCGTAAGCAAGTTCATAATATGTTTTTTCCAGCCAGCGTGCCTTGAATGACGTGGTCCCTACTCCAACAATGCCGACCTTATTCATAATAACTCCTTTACAGGGCATCTTTCTTATCATATTTATTCTGTTTTATCCAGTTTTTTCTTTTTTTTTCGGACACCGGCGATCAGCGGCATACTGAATCTCCACGGTTTTTTTATGGTTGTTGATTGCAATTTTCCCCCTGTGTGTTAGGGTTTCAGGACTATGCTGGATACGGATACGGAATAACAAGCCGGTTATCCTGATTTTGCAATCTTTAAAACATAAGGAAGGGGATGGGATATGAAGAAACTTTTGACTCTGTCGGGAACACAGCTTGCTCAGATGATTCGCTCGAAAGAGGTTTCATCGCTTGAAATTGTAAACCTCCATATCGAGCACATCAGGAAGGTAAATCCTTCCATAAATGCGGTTGTACGTGACCGTTTTGATGCTGCAAGAGCGGAGGCGAAGGATGCCGACAAGCGCGTCGGGAACTCGGCACCGGAGTCGCTTCCTCCTTTTCTCGGTGTTCCGTGCACCATAAAGGAGAGCTTCATGCTCACCGGTATGCCGAACACGTCGGGTCTTGTCGCGCGGAAAAATGTTATTTCTGACCACGATGCAACCGCTGTTGAAAGATTGAAGAAATCTGGCGCAATACCGCTCGGTGTAACCAATGTCCCCGAGCTTTGCATGTGGATGGAAACGGACAACAGACTGTACGGCAGAACCAACAACCCCTATGACCGGGACCACATCGTCGGCGGCAGTTCAGGGGGAGAAGGGGCAATCGTCGGGTCCGGAGGCTCGCCGTTCGGGCTCGGTGCCGACATTGGAGGCTCCATACGTATGCCTGCTTTTTTTAACGGCGTCTTTGGCCACAAGGCGACAGGCGGGCTTGTACCGAATACCGGGCAGTACCCCATCGCAAGAAACAAGGCGCTCACGTATCTTACGACAGGTCCGATTGTACGCAGGGCTGAAGATCTTATGCCGCTCCTCAGGCTTATGGCCGGGCCCGACAATATTGACAAAGGTTGCTCGGTTATGAAGATCGGTGCTCTGTCCGACGTTTCTCTCAAAGGATTAACCGTAATCGATGTCGAAGATAACGGGAAAACGCGGGTCAGCAGTGACCTGAAAATTGCACAGCGAAAAGCTGCGGACTTCCTCGGAAGCAAAGGTGCGATCGTAAAAAGAACGAGGATTGCCGGTTTGAAGAAGTCTTTTGATATATGGGCATCCATGCTCTCGGCATCTGACCAGGAATCCTTCAGTGCAAGCCTTGGCAACGGGACTGCCATACATCCGTTGTTCGAGATGATAAAGTGGTCCATGCGCATCTCGGAGCACACGCTCCCTTCGATTGTCCTGGCAATGACCGAACAACTGTTTAAGTATATGCCTGCCCGCACAAAGAGGCTGGTGGAAGCAGGCGTAAGCCTGCGAGCAGAGCTGGTGAATCTTATCGGTCAAAACGGCATTATGCTGTATCCGTCTTACTCCCGGCCTGCGCCGAAACACAGAAAGCCGCTGCTAACGCCGTTCGATTTTGCTTACACGGCGATACTCAATATGATGGAACTCCCGGTTACGCAGGTACCCCTCGGCCTGAACGAAGAAGGCCTGCCTCTCGGGGTGCAGGTAGCGTCTGTCCACGGCAACGATCATGTTACCATCGCCGTTGCACTCGAGCTTGAAAAGGCATTCGGAGGCTGGGTCCCTCCGGACATAGGTCTTTTGACAAAGGCATAATCGAATTTGCACATATTCCCATTGCATTTTTGAGTTAATCTGGAAAATGCGTTTTAAAAATAAGGAAACTTCCTTATTGGATTATTCGGGTTAATTCGATTTTTATCAATACGACTAATAATCGTTCGTTTGCCTTCCCTGGATTTCTTGATCCGAAGCATTCTGCGTGGTATCCTTGCTTAAGGAGGTGTAGCGATGGTTAAAATTGTAGGCATTGCTTTATCGATCTTGTCTTTGGCAGTGGTTTTCCAGGGGTGTTCTGAAAACAAATCATCTGCCCGGAACGCCAATCCCTATCTTTCAAACAGTGCATGGCCTATCATTCACCAGTCCAGTTCGCAGACCGCCAGCTCACCGTTAGCAGGTCCCGGAAGCCAGACAAGCAACCCGCCCCTTGCTGATTTTATAACCGCCGCGGTCCAGGGGACCGGTCCTGTTGTTTTTGACTCAAAGGGCAATGTACTTTTTGAGAAGGTCGCGATTTTGAATCAGGTACATATTTTCAGCAAGCTGGACCCGGTTACGTTGAATACCATTACATCCTATACCGTAAATGTTTCTGCCTCGGATCCCCTGAACGGGCTTTATTCTTTTGTTGATTACCAGGACTGCTGGTGGAACGCATACAATCAAACCTTCTTACGGTTATGCTTTAACGGGAATTCCATCGCTCCGGATATGTCGATTAATCTTGCAGCGCTTTATCCCACACAGATTACAGCGCAGGATTCTATCGTCAGCATGAATCCACTGTACACCAGTCCGGGTATGATGGACATTGCCTTTGTTACCGAAGGCCTTCAGCCCGTACATCAGGGCGGGTATTTTACACAGTCGATTACCGGTGCGAAGGTCGGGGTCCTGCGTATCAACAGCGACCGCAGTACAAGCCTCTTTTTGCAGGATTTCCCGAACGAGGACATAACCAACAGCTTTGCCGTTGCTCCGGACGGCGGTATCTATGTAATAACGGACAAACACGCGGTAAAGCTATCGCTTCAGCAAACGTGCGCGTGCGGAGCACAGGCATTGAAGATAGTTTGGGAAGTGCCCTATGATACGGGTTTGCCCATCCAGCAGTTCCCTTGTCCCGATACCACCCCGGATTGGCAGTGCAGGATAAATGTTACCTTGAACGGCGGCAGATTGAGCCCAGATGGCTCCGGCACAACGCCGACACTCATGGATCACGGCAAGTATATGGTATTTGCTGATGGAGAACTCCCTATGAAGCTGGTCGCCTTGAGAACAACGGACGGGAGCGCCCTGCCCATAGATAATCCTGTTCCGTTTACCGAAACTACGGCACAGACGGAGAATATATGCGCGTCTTTCGGCAATACGTTTATCATAGAGAACAACTACAGCCCCGGGGTTGCCGCTTACGAAATCACCGGACAGCCCGGCCAGGAAACGGTCAGGCAGCTTTGGGTCAATTACTCGGTCTTTGCTCCGAATGCGGTCCCTCTTATTGCGGGCGGTTCCAACACAGCGTATGTGTACGAGATGCAGGGACCGAGTTTCTATCCGCTTACGACAACAACACAGCAATGGTTTTTAACGGCATTCGATCTCGATACGGGCACTATTTTATGGAGAAAACCCATTGGCAACAATATCA
>JAKAHI010000025.1 GCA_021815065.1 bacterium
CAGGCGAACAGGGTGATAAAGATACTGGACGGCTCCATTGTGCAGTGAACTATGAACAAACTGACCTACATCGTTACGGCGTTTGAGGCGTTATCGAGCAACAAGATGCGGTCCGCGCTGACCATGCTCGGCGTGATCATCGGCGTTGCTTCCGTGATCCTGCTTGTTTCCATGGCAGAGGGTGCAAAGCAGTATATCCTTGAGAAATTCACGGGCCTCGGGACAAATCTTATTATCATTCAGCCCGGCAAAATCCAGACCAAGGGCGGCAGTTTTCCGGTTGCAGGCATAGCGACGACGCACAAGCTGACGCTGTCGGATGTTAAGGCAATAGAACGGCAGGCAACGTACGTGGACGGCGTGTTCCCGATGATACTCGGAGCGCTTAGCGTGAAATACCACGACGCGCATGCCGATACAACGGTCGTCGGTGTCAATGAGCAGTTCACGAAGATTATCAGCATGATGCCCTCGATCGGCGGGTTTATGACAAAAGAGGAAAGCGACGCGGGCAGGAATGTGTGTGTTCTCGGGTACAATATATGGAAGGCGCTGTTCGCGGACAAAAACCCTCTCGGCAGGATCGTCAAGCTCGGTAATTTTTATTTCAGGGTCATCGGGGTTATGGAGAAAAAGGGACAGGCTGTCGGGTTTGACTGGGATGATCTCGTGTACGTGCCTGCACGGTCGGCGGAAAAACTCTTCAACACGGACAGCCTGTTCGGTATCCGGGCGAAGGCCATATCCAAGAACGTGATCAACGAGGCAGTGGCGCAGATAACGCAGATCCTGAAGAAACAGCACAACAACAATGAAGACTTCAGTGTGGTGACGCAGGAGTCCATGCTGTCGACGGTCGATACCATCATGAACATGATGACCATCGTTCTCGGCGGCATAGCAGCCATATCACTGCTCGTGGGCGGTATCGGGATCATGAATATCATGCTGGTTTCCATCAAGGAGCGCACCAGAGAGATAGGCCTGCGCAAGGCTGTCGGGGCGAACAAGCAGGACATACTCATCCAGTTCCTCATAGAATCGGCAACCCTGAGTACCACGGGCGGGGTCATCGGTATGCTGATTGGCATCGGCGGCGGGTTTATCATGCAGTCCATGATCAGCGGCTTCCACATCAGCATTACACTCTGGTCGATCCTGCTCTCGTTCTTTTTTTCCGCCTTTGTCGGGATATTCTTCGGCGTGTATCCCGCGTACAAGGCAGCTCAGCTCGACCCCATAGAATCCCTGCGGTACGAATAGTCAAAACGTCGTTTGATCATCCTGAAGTTGAGGAACAACAGCAGCACCATCCCGTAAAATTGTGCGGAAAAGAATGTCAGAGTATCAATAAAATTCGTTGACTTTCCGAGGAGATATATATGAGCCAGGTAAACGACTTTATTAAAGTAAACGGAAGACTCATCAAGGGATATGAGCAATAACGATACGATAAAGATTGATATCTCATATTTATTCTTTCTCGTAATGAGCTCCTTTATTAAGATAACGAATGATATCAACAGCAGGGTTAAATAATGATCCCAGCAAAGAGGAGAGAGCAGCAAAGACAGGATAAGAAAAAGAGAAAAACCCAGGTCATAATGATGATCATACCTTTTGATGTACCGTATTGAGTTCAACAAGAGTAACCCTGCGGCAGTATAAAAAAGCAGGTTTTTCATGAATGGACTGATGAACAGCGTAAAGGCTGTAGTTTTAAATGTCAGCATTGGCAGAAACAATTTAGAGAAGAAACCGTTGAGAGAGGAATTCATCATGTCTGCCTGCCAATATTTTATGTCCCTCGGCATGACGTTTACGATCAAATGCAAGAAATCATATTTAGTAACAATGAAAGTAAGAACGATAATAACAACCGAACTGATAATCGAAGACCGGAATGCTTTCCATCTTTTGGTAACAAGGAAATAAACCATGAAAAGCCCGGGATAAAACTTGAGCATTGTAGCGAGTGCAATAAAAATACCGGACACATTTTCACTGTGTTTTTTCAAATAATACCATCCTGTTGTAACAAACAGGGTAACAAGAATAGATATTTGGCCAAAAAACAGATTTGTTTGGAAAGGCGGCCAGGCCAACACAAAGAGAGATAGTAAGGGGAAATACAACAATGAAATATCTTCGGATTTTATCAATAAGAAAATTGATAGAAACGTACACAGTATCGTTATGAGACCCCACAAAAATATTGCATTGTGAAAACTCAAAAACCATAAAGGAAACAATAGCATGGCAGTAAAGGGTGGATGAGGGTTGAGGTGTTCGATTCTCCGGTATATGTTTGTTTGTTCGCTCTCTTTGATTGAAAGGAGGCTTGTATACATACTTGCAAAATGAGAGGGGTACACTGATTTCCCTGCAAGCAGCTGCTGTCCGGCTATATAATCCTGCGGAAAATCGTTGGGTGCTGTTGTTCCGGTCAAAAAAGACTGTCTGAGCGCCGGGAGTCTGATAAAGAAATAGGTAAGCACAACAAGAAAAAGGATAACATAAAACACAACCCTTTTTATCGCTGTTTTTTTCATGCAATCCCCTTTTTCCGGGCTAAGGCGAGGCTGAACAACAAGAGGCTTATGATGCCGGTTATCGTGAGGATCACGCCGATGAGAAAGCTCAACGGCTTGTAGGTCAGGACCACAGAATGCGCTCCTTTTTCAAGAAAAACGCCGTCAAATGCATAATCCGTCCGTATGAGCCTTGTTTCCTCGTTGTCCACATACACATGCCAGCCCGGAAAATAGGTGTTGCTTATGACCAGCAACCCGGGCCCCGATGTGTCAACATTCATCTTGATAAAGGACGGTTTATAGACTTCGAATTGGACATCGAAGGTACCCTGCGCATTTTTACCGGGGGCAAAGGTGGCATACTGAGCATCAGGTTCAGGTATTATTGCCGTCGTGCTTAATTGCCCGGCATTTTCGTTTACCAGATCAAGCCAGTTACGGTTGTCAGGTTTATTGCCGGTGGACGACATAAACGCTGTTTTGTAATCATAGACCATGAATGCCCTGTTCAATGCAGACAGGTTTTCGTAGAGCGTATAGCCATTGTACGAAAGCATGGGTTTCAGGCCGAGTCCCTGAAAACGCGGGACATCATCTTTTGTCATGATAATGAATTTGATATCGGCAAGGTTAAGGAAATCATTGACCGGCATCGTTTTAATAAGCTGAGAATACCAGTGAACAAGCATTGCGTCGTAACCGGTCGGTTCTTCAAATCCATAGTACTGGACTATGCCAATGGGCCAGGGAGGTCCAACCTCATTGTTGTGTGCCTTGAATAACGGCAGGATTCTGAAGGGCTTTTTCTGCTGGTCCAACGTTTCGATGATTGGGTTGACCGGATAAAAGTACGCCGGCTTTATCGCAGATTCCAGGGGAATCATGGGCAATGCCGTCTCCACGAAAATGAGTATACCTATACTATATGCTCGGAGAGTGGGTGTTTTAATCTTTTTCAGGATGAATAAGGTAAGGACAAGAAGTATAAGCGTTCCCGCGATGTCAATCAGCGTTGGTAATGAAAGGGAAAGCCTGTCCACACCGGTTTGCCTTACATCGTTACCCATCTGAATAAAAAAGAAGGCAAAACCGATTCCGATAATGGAAACAGATACAAGAAAGGAATACAATAAATATTTTGATTCTATCGTGCCTTTTAAATAAGCGTCCAGTACGATCGTCCCGGAAAAAATGACAAATAAGGGTAGGTTTCCAAACATATAAAAATAATGTCCCAGTTTGAATATCGGGAGCATTGAAATGACCTTATGCAATACAGGTATATTCAGAGAAACTGCAATTATATATATGAGTATAATCAAGTAAGGCAGCATCACTGTGTTGTTTAAGCGCCTTAGAGAAATCAGGCCGGCAATACCCAGAAAGAACATAGTTATACCCGTATATCCCACGGTCGAGGTAGGGAACAAGCCAAAAAAAACCACATATAAAACATGTATGTGCAAAAAAGAGCTGAGAAAATTTGGAACTAAACTAAAAAGAAATGTAGACAAAAGAATAAGAGAATGGCTGCTCCCCGCTGCCTGGACAGAAAATGCTGTGCTGTGAAGTAAATATTCGAGAAACGGTATAATCTGAACACCGGCAATGAGCATGCCAATGAATAGGAATGCTGAAATTTTCAAGAATGTTCTGATACATTCTTGTGTGCATTTATATGTTTGCAGTATTCTTATAAAGGCATAAAGAATAACAATTGTCGTAGCATAAAACAGGGTTTCGGGATGGCCTGCAAATAGTGCAAGGGTAAAACCAAGACATAGGATGATATACCCCTTTATGCTGTCCTGATGCTGAACAATGAGTTCTAAAGCCCATAATCCGAGCGGTATAAAAAAGGCCGGAGATGAATTCGCTTGATAAAGCCAGCGGGTATTGTATCCGGTAAACATTGCGGCTATGGCACCGACGATTGCTGCCCGGTAGTCAACATGTATTTTCGATAGATAAAGGTACACGAATATACCGCACAGGTAAAGCCGCATAAGATAGATCAGCAGAAGGCCCCATTTCATGCCGAACAGGTAGATAAGGAAGTTGAGCGGGAAGAAAAACGCCGACTGCATATTTGCTATATGCGGCTGTCCGCATGCCTCATGCGGGTTCCACAGCGGCAGGCTTCCGGATTTGATCGATTCCGTATTAAATTGGAACCAGGGTATGAATTGATCCACGTTGTCGAGATCCAGTAAGCTTCTGTTCTGTATGGTCGCAGGGAGCCCTTTTTTTTGGAAGAACGTGCATGTTTGCAATATATCCGCCGTTGCCGG
This sequence comes from bacterium, assembly GCA_021815065.1. Lineage (GTDB taxonomy): Bacteria > JAMCPX01 > JAMCPX01 > JAMCPX01 > JAMCPX01 > JAJYLM01. Next base: position 4,826 of record JAKAHI010000025.1, read on the forward strand.
TATCCTGTCCGTGAAAAGGGAACGGGAAAAGAATATAGCGAGGGACAACAAAATGAATATATGTGCGTAGAGAAACGCTTTCCGTCTGTCCATGACTTTTGCGCCGGTATCCATGGAACAAATTTATATAATAATCCCGTTTTTATTCAACAACTTTTTTGATGACGCCAGATACAACTAACTACGGTAACGGGGTTTACAGGGTTTTCCCTGTATGTTATACCGTAACCATGAAAAATATAATGTTTCTTCTTTTATCTGTTCTGGTGTTTACAGGATTTTCGGGATGTGCAGGCAATAAGACAACCGCTGCACGCACTGCGGCGTGGTCCGACGGTACCTGGCTCAGGGACACGCAGGGCAGGGTTATGCTTATCCATGGTATAAATGTCAGTCAGAAAGTTCCTCCGTACCTGCCGGACGGTGCAGCGACGATTTCCCAGGCAGCGGCATATTTTTCAAACGTCAGTCAGGCAGGATTCAATGCCGTACGCCTCATTATCATCTGGGCAGGGCTTGAACCGACGCCGGGCACGATCGATCCTCAGTATCTTAAGCAGATCCAGCAGGAGGTACAATTTTGCTCGGATGATGGGCTGTACGTGCTTCTTGACATGCACCAGGACCTTTACAGCCAGTCTCTCTGCTATGGTGACGGAGCGCCTGCATGGGCGTGCGACCTTACGGGATACAGTGTGACCCAGTGCAGCACAACCAATTGGGCTACAAATTATCTGGTCCCTGCGATTACGCAGTCTTTCCAGAACTTTTGGAATGACGCTCAGGGCCCCGATGGGATAGGCCTGCAAGAGCATTACGCCGAAGCATGGCAGCGTGTTGCAGCCCTGTTTGCAACCAACACCTCGGTGCTCGGCTATGAGATCATGAACGAGCCTTACCCGGGCAAATATGATTTGTTTTCGACCGGCTTTGAAATACAGGCGCTCGTGCCGTTCTACGAAAAGGTTGCTGCAGCCATACGCAAGGTGGATTCCTCGCATGCCATTGTATTCGAGCCCTCGGTAACACGGGCAAACCTTTTGCACAACTACAACACCGGCATCAGCAGTACCACGTTTCCGCAGGATTTCAGAAACCTCGTCTTTGCACCCCATTATTATCCGCTGACATCCGGCAGCAGCATCAGCACGACCGATATAACGTCGCTCCAGACGACGATCCCGCAAATAGCAATGGTGAGCGCATCCATGAAGACTCCGTACATCGTTGACGAGATGGGGCTGGATCACAACGAAAGCAACAGTGCAGATTATATGACGGCACTGCTCGGGGAGCTTGACCATGAGATCAGCAACTGGATGTTCTGGGCGTATGGAGAAGTTTTTAACGGGAGCGGCAGTGAGATACTGCTGGATGCAACCGGTGCACCTGCCTTTCCCCTGATAGATGTCCTGTCAAGGCCGTATCCTGTTCTTACTGCAGGGACTCCGGTCAGCATCAGCTATCCGATAACAAGCGACCCTTCCAGCTTCATGACAACATCGTTTACCTACACGTACAAAGAGGACGGCATAGGCCATGGCTCTACGGAGATATTCATCCCGCAGATCCATTTTCCCAACGGCTTTACGGTTACGACGTCGGACGGGACTGCGGTCTTCGATGCATCCACGGACATCATGTCCTATACAAAGGGCGCGAGGGCGAGCCATACGATAACCGTATCTCCGTGCATTCAGGGGCAGGCAGGCTGCATCCTGTTTTAGATGATCGAAACGGTTTATCTGTCGCTGGGTTCGGATATACAGGATAGGGAGGCCCATATCCGGGAGGCGCTCGGTGCTCTTGCCCGCTATCCGGGAACAGAGATAACCGCGCTGTCCCCGCTCTATGAAACGGAGCCCGTCGCGCTGAAGCCGGGACACGACACCCTGAATTTCTTTAACCTGTGCTGTGCCATAAAAACCAGTGCCGGCCCGTTCGGGCTGCTTGAACTGATTCAACAAACCGAACGCGGCATGGGCAGGCGTGCTTCAGGCAGGGGTTACAAGGATCGAAAAAAAACATACGCCCGCCGCCCGATCGATATAGACATACTCCTGTACGGAGTACGTATACTCTACACGCGGGAGCTGGTTATACCGCACCCGCTGCTGCACGAGCGGCGGTTTGTGCTCGAGCCCCTTTCCGGGATAGCGGGCAGTGTCGTCCATCCGCTGTTTCGGTTGACTGTAAATGAATTAAAAGATAGGAATACGGACAGGCATTTTGTAAGACATGTCAAGGACATAATTTATCGATCGGGTACGACGATTTGACCATGCAAAGGAGTCCGGTTTTATGGCAGTAAAAGAATTAAAGGTGTTTGATCAAAAGCTCTATACAATAGTACATGCTATAACAGATACTATCATACCCCCGGGCGGTGCCTTTGATGTGGACCCAAAGGTTGTCGATCCCGTTTTATTGTTCGATAATTATATAGACAACATGAGCAGGTTACAGCTCAAAGCAATAAAGGCGGTCATCTATACAATAGAATATGCGCCCTTGGTAACCCGGTTAAAAAGATTCACCAAAATGTCTCCGGAACAGAGATTGAAGTATCTTCAGGGATGGGAAAACAGCCGGATATTCACGAAGAGAAACATTTTTTTACTGATAAAGATGCTTGCTTTAATGGCGTTTTATTCCGATGATGCGGTTGCGGAAGCAATACATTATCATCCGGAATGTTTGATAAAGGATTAGGTGTACCATGCTCTTTACATACAATGACATAACCAAAGATGTTGTCGAAAGACCGGATGTCTGCATCATAGGGTCCGGTGCAGGCGGTGCTGCGATGGCGGATGTGCTGAGCGGAGCAGGCCTTGACGTCGTGGTGCTCGAGGAAGGCGGCTATTATACAAAAGACAGATACAGCACGTACAAGCCGGCAGTTGCCATGAAGATCCTGTACAGGGATTATGGCGGGACCATCGCGTTCGGCAAAAACCCCATCATGCTTCCGCTGGGCAAGGCTGTCGGCGGTACAACGGTCATCAATTCGGGTACCTGCTTCAGGACACCGGACAGCATATTGAAGGACTGGGCAGAGCGTTACGGCGTGGAGAACGCCTCTTCAAAAGACATGGAGCCTTACTTCAAGCAGGTTGAAAAGAAAATAAATGTTACGCAGGTCAGCCCCCAGGTGCTCGGCAAAAACGGCCTTGTTTTCAAGAGAGGTGCTGATGCGCTCGGTATGAGCAACGGCATGCTGATGCACAACATGATAAACTGTCACGGGTGCGGCAGGTGCGCATTCGGCTGTCCGCACGATGCAAAACAGGCCGTACATCTGAACTTTATCCCGTCCGCGCTGGAACACGGAGCGCGGGTCTATGCAAATGCGCGTGCCGAAAACATAACCGTAGAGGCCGGCAGGGTGACACGGATTCAGGGCAGCATTATCAACGAGCAGACCGGCAACAAGCTGTTCGGCCTGAACGTTTTTCCCAAACTGCTGGTCGTGTCCGCTGGAGCAATATACACACCGTACATTCTCGAAAAGAACAACATAAACCTGTCGCCCGAGCTCGGCAGGAACCTTACCATACACCCCGCTGTCCGCATAACCGCGATGTTCGATGAGATTATAGAAGGGTATAAGGGTGTGCCGCAGGGCAGCTATGTCGATGCGTATGCAAGCGAGGGCATCATGCTCGAAGGCATATTCGTCCCGCCGGAGATCGGCCTGCCGATCCTTGCTCCTATAGGAAAGAAAAACAAAGAGATAGCAATGGCGTACGATCATCTTGCAGCCTTCGGCGTTATGGTTTCGGACAAAAATTCATACGGAAGGGTCAAGGTAGGGATAGACAAGAGGCCGTTTATTACCTATCATTTCGACCCGTATGATTTTAAAAAGCTCGTCAAGGGTATTGCAATCGCGTCCGAGATCTTCTTTGCAGCCGGCGCTAAAACCGTCAATCCCAGTATCTACGGCATACGGGAGTTTACCTCGCCGGATGACATAGCGCAGCTTTTTACGAAAAAGGTTCCCCTGACGTCCGTAGAGATGATGGCCTTTCATCCTCTCGGTACCGCACGGATGGGGGAAACGAAAGATCATTCCGTTGTAAATTCTTATGGCAAGGCGCACGGGCTCGATAACCTTTTTATCTCGGACGGCAGCATCTTTCCGTCGTCCCTCGGTGTAAACCCGCAGGTCACGATCATGTCCTTTGCCATAAGGAATGCACAGTATATCGTTGAGAATAAAAAAGCATTGCTGAACCATGGATAACAGAGAAAGCGCATCCGTAGTACGGCATTATCGTGCAGGGGCGGTTTGCTGAATCGCCCTGTTTCGGAAATAATTTACCCATGAACACGCTTATACATACAAAGATTTGCAGTTTGCTTGGCATAGAGTACCCCGTGCTTCTGGGCGGTATGGTTTACGTATCGTACGCACCGCTTGTCGCCGCGGTATCGAATGCGGGGGGGCTCGGCGTTCTTGCGGGAGGCTCTTTCCAGACAAAGGATGAACTCAGACAGGAGATAGAAAAAATACGCGCCATGACGTCCAGGCCCTTTGGATTGAATGTTCCTCTTATGTACCCGCTTGCCCCGGATATGATTGCAGCGGCAATAGAAAGCAGGCTCCCCGTTGTCATTACATCCGCGGGAAGCCCCGCAAAATTTACCGCCATTCTCCACGATGCCGGCATAAAGGCCGGACACGTCGTTCCCTCGGCAAAGCTTGCCATGAAGGCGGACAGGGCGGGTGTTGATTTTATCGTGGCCGAAGGCATAGAGGCCGGAGGACATGACAGCCCCCTCGGCATAACGACGATGGTGCTTATACCGCAGGTCGTCGATGCGGTTCATGTCCCGGTCGTAGCTGCGGGCGGTATAGCGGACTACCGGGGGTTTGTTGCTGCGCGGG
>JAKAHI010000026.1 GCA_021815065.1 bacterium
GTCGTCGATGAGGTGGTTCATAGTAATTGGACCTATAGAGATGATGTTGTATTTCAGAAAACAGCGATCAATGAAAAAGAACAGCCAAAACCGGTGCATCAGCCTCCGGTAACAAAAACAAAAACAGAATCAAAAGCAGAAGAAGAATTTATTATCGAAAGAACAGCCGCACCGGTTGAGGTACAAAAAGCTGCAGAGGAAATACCCGAAGAGCAAAATAAAACTTCGGAAGATATACCCCAGGAGCATCATAAAACTACGGAAGATATACTCCTTGAACTTATCGACGGTAAAAGGACCGTGGGCAGCATTTATTTCATGAGCCTGTTGAGTAAAAACGAGGTAATCCTTGAACTCGGCAATATGCTCAAAGCCGGGAAAATAGCAGCGTTCCATGTTCCCAAAGCACAAATACTACCCAGAAAAACGCCGATAGCTGCCAGAATTATTTCTGCAAGTAAGACCGTACTCATTTTGGTGGTCAATATTGTTATACTTCTCACGATCCTTTATTATTCAAAAATCAATCCCTTGAATACGCAAGAGAAGAAAAGAGAGGTAAGATATAGCAATTTATTGAAATATATCGGCAAGTATCAACAGATAAAACTCACCAATGCCCTGGAGATATACAAACTCGAGTACGGCAGCTATCCGGACTCGCTGAAGGCTTTGGTTGACCGGCATATTGTACGGAGTAAGGATTTGACTTTCCCTTACGGCAGTGAATACTATTATACGGTACAGGACGGAACGTATATATTGATTGCACCCAAATATGCAGCTAAGTAGGTTATTAACATAAATATGGAGACAAAAGAAGCAACCAAGGTATTTGAGTCAAATGAACTTGCCAGGATCCTGTTCGGCGTTAACAATGAAAATCTCAAGGTCATAGAAAACAATCTGGGTTTAAAGCTGAACGTTCGCGGCAATGTGGTAAATTATAACGGGGAAAGCGGTTCGATTGATTTTGTCAACAGACTTCTCACGGAACTTTATACGGTTGTCGACAGAGGATATGCTGTCGGACCGCGGGATGTTCTCAACGCCATAGACATACTGAAGGAAGATCAATCCATAGATCTCACCACCATATTCCTTGACGACTCGTTTATCAACCTCAAGAAAAGAAAGATCATACCCAAAAGTCTGAATCAAAAACTTTATCTTGAGGCAATAAAAAAATATGACATTGTCATAGCAATAGGCCCTGCAGGAACCGGTAAAACATATCTTGCAATGGCAATGGCCCTTATCATGCTTATTCGCAAAGAGGTCGACAGGATCATACTGACAAGGCCTGCTATAGAGGCAGGCGAGAAACTGGGGTTTCTGCCGGGAGACATGTATGAGAAGGTTTCTCCCTATCTCAGGCCGCTGTATGATGCGTTGTATGATATGATGGACCAGGACCGGGCGAATGATTTGATCTACAAAGGGGTCATCGAGGTCGCCCCCCTCGCTTTCATGAGAGGAAGGACATTGAATGATTCTTTTATCATACTCGATGAGGCTCAGAACACGACTTCGGAGCAAATGAAGATGTTTCTTACGCGGATCGGGTTCAGCTCGCGGGCGGTTGTAACAGGGGACATAACGCAGATAGATCTGCCGCGCGACCGGCAATCGGGACTCGTAGAAAGTGTAGATGTGCTGTCCGGTATTGAAGGTATCAAATTTATACGGTTCTCGGAGGTCGATATCGTTCGACATAAGCTCATTCAGGAGATCATTAAAGCGTATGAGCTTAAAGAGAGCGGCAAGTATACCGAAAAGAACCAAAACAAGAACTATAAATGAATTTACTGTCTGCTGTAAAAGCAGTTACCAAAGAAAAATATACCGGCTTCAAGCAAAAAATACCCCTTCTCAAAGACTCTCCGTATATGGTAAAAATACTCCTCGTGGCTCTGATAAGCATTATCATTGGTTTTATCATCTCTCCGATAACCAATATACGGAGTATAGGGCATTACCATGTGGGTGATGTTGCAAAACAAACGATTTATGCACCCCAGGATATAGAGGCAACGGATGTTGTTGGAACGGAAAAGAATACAGAGAAAGTGTTGCAACAATTGCCTCCCGTTTTCCGTTACAACCCCTTTATAAAACCGCGCATGTACAATACGCTTATCATGGTATTTACCACAGGGAGGTCGATGCTTCTGGAGCATAAAGACGCCGGTGATATAGCAAGGGTCTTAAACAGCGAGATGAAAAAAAATTCCGGATTGTCCCTGTCCAGGGATACGGTATTGTTTTTATACAGAAAAGGCTTCAGTAAGCCGTATGAAGACAAATTACTCGGTATCATCCAGAAATTTTACGACCGGTACAAGATCGTAGAACAAGGTGCTGTAATTCAGGACTATACGGGTACGGGCATACTGTTAATAACGCCCGGCATAGGAAGGTTGTACATCCGCGATATCAACAGCTTTATAGATTCCCAGGATGCAAAAAATATACTCTTTGATTATGTTTCCGAAACCTTTCCGTTCCTTTCCATCGAAGACCACATTTTGCTTACAAACTTTATGACCAACTTTGTGATATCCGATGTTCAGTACGATAAAGAGACGACCGAAAGCACCAGCGCAAAGGTAAAGGCTTCGATAAAACCAATAACCATGCATTTAAAGAAAGGAGAGATAATCGTCAGGGAGGGGGAGAGGATAGACAGGAATGCATACGCGAAATTAAAGGTGATCGCAGATACCGGCATCGTGCAGCACTGGTATGTACTGATATTGTTCTATGCGTTCATATTTTTTATCTTGATCTTTTCCGTACTGGAGTTTTCTCAAAGGAATATAAGGAAATTCAGTATAACATTAAAGGACGGGCTTTTCCTTTCGATAACCCTGCTTATAACGGTTTTGATCGCACGGCTTTCGACGATGCTCACGAACATCGGCGAGATTGCATCGTTCAATATCCCTCAGGAAGCGTATTATTATGCGGCACCGATTGCCTTTGGAGGCATGATCGTACGGCTCATACTCAATTCCGAAATAGCCATCGGGTTTAGTATCGTTGCGGGACTGACGGCAGCTATGACCGTATCAAACAATGTGTTCATTGTATTATATTATATCATCAGCGGTCTTTTAGGCGCCCATATGCTTGCCAAGTGCGAGCAGCGATCGTCCATTATGAAGGGCGGACTGGTCGTTTCGGGAATAGGCATGTTTCTGGTCAGCATGTTTATGCTCATCCAGGGCAACCAACCGCCGGCCCAGTTTGTCATAAATATTATTATGGCTTTCTTTAGCGGTGTAACCTCGGCAATTATGGTAACCGGGCTGACACCGGCATTCGAATCTCTTTTTGATTATGCAACCGATATTAAGCTGCTCGAACTTGCAAACCTCGAAAACCCGCTTTTGAAAGAATTGTTTATGACGGCTCCGGGCAGTTACAACCACAGTATGATGACAGCAACCCTCGCGGAAGCTGCCGCATCCTCCATTCATGCCAACCCGCTCCTGGCGAGGGTGGCTGCCTATTATCACGATATAGGGAAGGTGAAGATGCCGGATTATTTTATAGAGAATCAGCAATATATGGCAAACAAACACGATAAGCTTTCCCCGAGTATGAGCAGTCTGATAATCATATCGCATGTAAAAGAAGGGAAAGAACTTGCAAAAGCGTATAAGATACCCCAGAGGATTATAGATATCATCATGCAGCATCACGGTACGAGCCTGGTCAAATATTTTTATGAAAAAGCAAAAGAGAAAAACGGGAACAGTATACAGGAAGAAGAGTATCATTACCCCGGTCCAAAACCACAAACACGCGAGGCCGGTATTGTCATGCTTGCCGATGCTGTCGAGGCCGCTTCAAGGACACTTACCGAGCCAACCCCGGCAAAGATAAAGGCAATGGTGGAGAAGATCGTAAACGCACGGTTTGAGGACGGCCAGCTCGACGAGTGTACCCTGGCACTGAACGACCTGAACGAAATAAAAAAGAGCTTTGTGAAGGTACTCTCGGCCATCTTTCATAAAAGGGTTGATTACCCCGGTTTCAAATTTAACGTACCACCCGCAAAAACCAATGGATATTCAAATATCCTCCCCATACAAAAAAAGCAGTAATCTTTTGCGGGCCGTCACCGCCCGGTGGAAACGGTTTGCTGCTTCGTATAAGGACAATGCGAAAATCCTTATTGCATTGGTCGATGATTCCATGATGAAGGAGCTGAACGGAAGATTCAAAAATCTGGAAAAAACTACCAATGTCCTTTCGTTCGAAATGAATCAGACAGATCCCGAGGACGGTTCGTTTATTCTGGGCGAAATTATTGTATGTGTCGACACCGCGAAGCGGGAAGCTCTCCATGCCGGCATGCCTGTTTGCGATCGGCTAACGGAGTTATTCATTCACGGGCTTGTGCACCTGTCGGGATACGATCATACGATAAACAAGAGAGAAGCCGTCAGGATGCGGAGGAAAGAAAAAGAATTGATGAAAGAATTCTCCATGATTGACAAGAAATCCGGGAAACGAGTTTGATCGTGCCTTTATTCTTTTCGGTCCTTTCCGGAATATTGGCCGGGTTGAGCTTCCCCAAATACGGTTTCTCATTGATCGCATGGATAGCGTATGTGCCGCTGCTGTTTTCGATACAACAAATAAAGGGCGAAAATCAGGTCATCAAGAGTTATATGTATGGATTTGTCTCCGGATTTATAACAAATGTGATTTTGCTCTACTGGGTTGTCGTAGCAATGAACAAATATGGCAATATAAATTTAGCGGTGAGTATACTCGGGCTTGTACTGCTTGCTGCGATACTGAGCGCTCTCTACTCCGGAACATTCACCATGCTGATAAAAATATTCAGGAACGGCCGGGTATCCGGTGAAATACTCTTTATCCCGGTTGTATGGGTTGTCCTCGAATATGTCAGAACATTTCTTTTCTCCGGTTTCCCCTGGGAATTATTGGGGTATTCCCAGTACAAAGATCTTTCTCTGATACAGATCTCGAGAATTACCTCGGTGTACGGGGTATCTTTTTTGATTATGCTCTTCAACACCCTTCTCTATGAAGCCATAATCTGGTGGTATGATACAAAAAGCATAAGGACGGTAAAGTACCCGTACCTTTTTGCTAAAACGATTTCGATATTTTTGCTCATTACCGGCACACTCATCTATGGCGATATAACAAGAGAGAATACAGCATCGGTTGTGCATCATACAAACGATGCAATAACCGTGGGATTAATCCAGGGCGATATAGATCAGAACCATAAATGGGACCCGGTTTACCAGGACAACACCATAGCCTCCTATCTATCGCTTTCGCAGGAGGCATACAATCAGTCGCATCCCCGGCTGCTCATCTGGCCTGAAACAGCTACACCCTTCTTTTTCCAGTCCGATCCCGGTTATGCATCACGGATAAGCGGTTTTGTAAAATCCCATGACCTCTATTTACTGTTCGGAAGTCCTGCCTACGACTATACGCAGAGCGGCATGCATTATTTTAACAGCGCGTTTCTTATGGGCACCGGCGGAACGATACTGGGGCGGTATGATAAACGGCATCTGGTGCCGTTCGGTGAATACCTGCCGTTGAGACACATTTTTTTCTTTCTTAAAAAATTAACCGATACTATCGGTGCTTTCACTCCGGGCAGGCAGGGCAACCTCCTGAAATTCGGGAACGTCAGCATCGGAACGCTTATCTGTTATGAAATCATTTTTCCTCAGTTGTCCGCCGATGACGTCAGGGACGGTGCAAACCTGCTTGTTACGATAACCGACGATGCATGGTTCGGGAATACCTCTGCTCCTTACCAGCATTTGTCCATGGCGGTGTTCCGGGCCGTCGAGAACGAGAGGTTCGTCGTCCGGGCGGCAAACACCGGTATCTCTGCTGTCATAGACCCTTCAGGAAAAATCGTTGCTTCGACAAAATTATTCGTGCCTGCATTTATAGATTATAAGGTTGCCTTAATCAATACGAATACCTTTTACTCCGCTCATGGCGACATGTTTGTTTTTGTGTGTGTCCTGCTGCTCTTATGGTTTGCCGTTCGGTATGGGTATGACCGTTTAACCAGGCAGAGCGTACGTTGAAGAAGGATGTGTGCTTATCATGACGGTGGTAATGACAGAAAAATTAATCTATGCTATGAAATGAACATGAACATTACGATACTGGATCTATTCAATAAGAGGCTCGATGCATCGCTGCAGAATAATATAAAAATACCGTTTTATTATTTTATTCTGATTTTTTCCATTTTTGTGATAGTGCTCTTTCCCCTGTATGTAAAGGGTAATGGCGCAAAGCCGTTGCCATGGCTCCTTACCGCTCTGTTCCTCGGTATCATCCTGTTTCTGTTGTACATAATATATATTACCGGCGGGTTCAATGGTTAAGAGATTTTTCCTTATATGCATCAGTGTTTTCATTGCGCATACGGCGTACGCCCAATCCCTTGATACGACCGTGCATAAATTTTGTTCTGAACTCAAGGATAAAGATATAACGAGCATACACACCCGGACAATGCTTTTGCCTTATTTTGTCTCGGAAAACGACTTGTCCAATTTTATCGTTTATATGAATATAAAAATGAATAACGCCGGGTTCAGAAAGTTCACCGTTTTGAACTGTACAACGAAAGAGATAAAAAACAACGGTATCGATGCGGAGGGAGAGCTTGAAATTACCGGAGAAGGGGCATTATTTTTCTTGAAAAAGCATGTTCTTATTCTGACGGTATGGATAAACAAGGACAACTCGTGGTATGTGGAATCACCGTCAACGATAAATACGGATCAATAAGTCGAACAACTCTTTCCCTGCGGCGAACCAAAGAACAAACCTACTTATTGCAATTTTTGGTAAACAGCGTTTAATAACCATGTATCAGGAAATGGGGCAGTAGCTCAGCTGGGAGAGCGCCACGTTCGCAACGTGGAGGCCGAGGGTTCGATCCCCTTCTGCTCCACCATTTTTTCAATAATAATTGTAATTGCCGCTGTGTTCGTGTATACAGAAATCATGAATGAGTTAGATGCCCTGCTTTCCAATCTGTACCCGTGGTCTTACATTATCATAGGCGCTGGAGTCATGATCGAAAATGCGGGTATACCCATACCGGGTGAGACCATGATGATCGCAGCAAGTATACTTTCGTCAACCGGCAGCCTTGATCCCTACAGTGTGATTGCCAGCGGCGCAACCGGTGCAATAATCGGTGACAATATAGGATATTGGATTGGAAGGATTGGCGGGAGGAAACTGCTCGTTCGCGTATCAAATAAATTCACTTATGCTGAGCACGCGGTAAAAATAACGGAAAAATATTTTAAGAACTACGGCGGAGTAACGGTTTTGCTCGCACGGTTTATAACCGGTGTAAGGATATTTGCAGGGCCCCTCGCCGGTGTAGCGAGTATGGATTTCAAAAGATTTTTCGTTTTCAACGCCATTGGAGCAATCGTCTGGGCAAGTGTACTGGTGTTTGGAATCATGTACCTTGGCACTATGTACATGACCTACATCAAGGATTATCAGTATGCAAATTATATAATTTATGGACTTTTATTTTTAGTATTGTTATCTATTACTTACAGAATAGTTAAAAAAATGAGAACTCCTTAAAAGGTCAACGAGCGGCATAAAAAGCAGAACATTCATTATAGATGAAAAATTATTATGACAGACAAAAGAAGTAAAAACGGTTTGATAGGCTTTTTACGGGCTGTTTTGAAGGGGCAACCCAGAGGGAAGATAGACATTGACATGAAAAACCTTTTAGTCAATGTAGAAAAAATAACAAAGCGCAGATTTAAAAACCACCTTCTTGTAAAAAAAGCCCTTACCCACAAGTCTTCGAAGCTTGCGGACGAACAGAACAATTATGAAAGGATGGAATTCCTCGGGGATGCGGTACTCGGCCTCATTATATCCGATCTTTTATACTCGTCGTATAAAGAGGAAGACGAGGGCAGGCTCACGTATTATAAAGATACCCTTATACAGATGAGGAGCCTTGCAGGGAAGGCGAGAGAACTCGGGCTGAGCAATTATGTGATTGTCGGTAATAAAGAAAAGAGGAATGGATTCTTGAACAGCGACGTACTGCTCGGGGATATATTCGAATCTCTGGTCGGCGCCATCTATCTTGATATGGGGTTCGAGGGTGTGTTCCGGTTTATCAGCACCCTGTTTAAAAAAGACATAGCCTTCGTAAGGGAACAGCCCGAATGGGACTTTAAATCAAAATTAAACAATATAGCCCAGGAACTGTATAAGGCGCCGCCTGACTATAAGGTGATCGGTGAACCTGTCATTGACGGCGTAAAGATATACCGGATCGTCGTCGAGCTGAACAAGAACGTACTCGCCCACGGCGAGGCAAAGAGCAAAAAAGAAGCGGAACAACAGGCCGCAATGAAAGCCCTCGTAAAGCTGAAAAAATAGCCTTCAAAGGCTGCATAGTGAAACGTCCGTTTATCGAATCTTTGATTTTTAAGGAATGTATTTCAAAGCGCCGTGAATTCCTTATTACGGTATAAGAGACAGCCTTATCATTTCTTGCTCTGTCGGGCTCAGGGCAGGGTAACACACCCTTAATCCCCTCTTATTAGAGGGGAACACACCATAACAAGAGGCAATCAATTACATTACAGCTACCCAATCTGCTGACGGCTCATGGAACGAGGATGTTGTTTGACAAAATTAACGAATATTAGTATATTTGTAGACAAATAGATATAAGGAGGCGCTATGCAAACAACGACAGTGAGGGTTCGAGAGCAAACACGGGAAAAGCTCAAGAAGATCTCCGGAATAGAAAAAGTGAGTATAACCGATTTACTCGATAAGCTCGTTAAAGAATATGAAAAATCTTTTTGGGAAGGCTTTGATAATGAAGCCAAAGGTTTTCTCAATAAGAAGGAGTTAAAGTTAAGAACGATCTTTGAAAAGACCATGAAAGATGGTTTTTCAAAATAAAGCAATTCCCCGAAGAGGGGAGATATGGTTGGTAGATTTCAACCCTTCGATAGGTTCTGAGATAAAAGACCAGCATCCGGCACTTGTCGTTTCTGTAGATGAACTGAACGAGAGTCCGTGGGGGCTGATTGTTGTATGTCCGATTACAACTATCAGAAAAGACAAAATATTCAGATTGCATGTTCTAATATCACCACCAGAGGGCGGAATAAAACATGATTCGATTATACGATGTGATCAAATAAAATCTATTTCCGTTTACCGATTTCTAAAAAGGTGGGGAAGTGTAGACGAGGAAGTGATACGAAAAGTAGATTATATCTTAAAGAAGATACTAAATCTGTAATTTGAGAAATAAAGTATCTTGACATTATGTGCTTGATTCGTTAGGGCAATAGTTGTCAGGAGGGTTCATGAAGCTCGTCTCACGTATGGGTTTTCATATGGACGTTTTTAAACCTTCTTTGTCAAAATCAACCGCTGTTTTCCTGGTATTCGTGTTTGCATGGATGAATCTCTGGATCTATCAGGTCGTGTATGCAGCCGAAAACTCCAAAGAGCTGAAGGGTTCTTCGAGTCTCCCCCTTAAGGTAAGGGGGACGGAAGGGAGTTATGATTTCCCTCAGGGTGAAGTGTCAAGGGGGTTAGAATGACGTTCCCCCCGA